>NZ_VPBA01000007.1:0-107819 GCF_013418945.1 Acinetobacter sp. YH12112
AATAATTCAAGTGAATTTGTTTGAAAGAAGAACTTTAAAAGCTTTATTTTCACCCGATAAAATACCCATAAAACAAGAGGAAGCTCAAATGAGCTTCCTCTTGTGAAAAATTGTGGGACAGCAATGAACTGCATATTCATCATAAATTGGATTTAAAAATAGAACGAGAGGAAATCTGACGAGCACAGCTCAGAAAAGAGCGAAAAACTTCGCTCTTTTTTCATGTTTCAGTAGTAAAAGCAGAATAAAAGGACTTAAGCTCCGTATTCCACATAATCCCATAAATTCAGGCGGGCTTTAATTTCCTTGCGGATTTGCGGCAACATCGGTAATAAAGTGCCATCAATCCATAAGCTGAGGGCTTGGGCTGAGAGCGGTTGCTGTGCATCATCCACCAGTTGTGCACCTTTGACCATCACCAAGGTTTCCTGTTCAGCCGCAGTTTCTACACCCTTAAACAACACCTGCAATTCAAAACCGGTGTCCTGAATCAGCCATTCCAGTTCCAGCTGAATATTCTCATTCGATTGCAACACTACCTGACCTTCAAGCTGCTCCGAGTCGGACAGGCAATCATGTTCGACCCGCACTTTGGCCAGAAACCACTCTTGCTGGCACAATTCATTCAGGGTTTTAGTCGGGCTGAGAATATCACTTAATTTAAATTGACGGCTTAAATCAAAAAATTGCATGAGGAGAGATCTAAAAAAGAAGAAAAATAAAGCGTGAATTTTAAAGTAATGTAGCAGAAGAGTAAAACCTTCTGGCGATAAATACGAAGTGAGAGATCACACAATCTCTCTGGGTATCGGGTTTGCTGCAAACCCATAGAGCAACTCGTATTCAATTATCTTGGTCAATGTATATTTACTGTAATGTGGATGTCATTACATCATCCACTCGATTGGGACATGGGTCATTAAATTCATCACAAAACGCTGGAAACTGGTGGTTTCCGGATCAACCTTGTGCTGAATCACTGAACCATCTTTTTGATAATCCAGCCAGATAATATGTCCTTTCTCATCCAACCTTAGTTCATAGGCAATTTGCGGCAGGTACTGATTCAATGAATCTGAAATTTCATCTTGAAGCTCATCAGATTCCAAGACCAGCCCAACTTCAGTATTTAAAAAGGCCGAGCGCGGATCAAAATTAAAAGAGCCAATAAACACCTTGCCATCAATATCAAAGAATTTGGCATGCAGGCTGGAAGCACTGCGGCCTTTGGCCGGAATCACGTTACCGGTAATAATTTCATACCAGGTGCGTTCTTCGCGCTGAATATAACGCTTGAATTCATACAGTCGAATACCACTGGCCAACAGCTGCGGCCGGTATTGCTGATAGAAGGCATGCACAATCGGTACATCATTGGCCATATACGAGTTGGTCAAAACCCGGATATCAATGCCGTTTTCTGCCAGACGGCTCATATAATCCGTACCACGTTGGGTTGGAATAAAATAGGCAGACACCAGTTCCAGATGCTGATTGGGTGTGCCCATAATCTGGATCATCTGATGGTAAATCATCTCTTCATCTTTGGCTTTGCCCTGGATTTTTTCTGGCGGGTCGGCCACAAAATGCGCTTTGGCCCAATGATAGGAACGCTGTTTTAAATACTGCGCCACCTGTTGCTCGGCAAAACTGATCCGGCGTTGCACCTCCTGTTCATCCAGCTGCTGGCTGGCATATTTTTCCCGCAGCAAGGTCAAGCTATTACGATGGTATTTATTGCTGTTCTGGTCCATCAGCTGGACCAGATTAAAACTCAGTTCATGGTTCCAGAAAGTACGGAAATTATCGTTGGCTTTTTTGACCGCATTACCGGCAAAGAGAATATCTACATCGGTAAACTGAAAGTCATCACTGGCATCAAAATATTCCCGGCTGATATTGCGGCCACCGGTCACGGCAATCGCGCCATCGGCAATAATCAGTTTGTTGTGCATGCGGTGATTCACTGCCTGCATCCGGAAGGCATAATCCAGTGCCCGAAAATGACGGAATTTATAAGGATTAAACAGGCGAATTTTAAAGTTCGGATGATGGCTGAGTGCCAGCAAGGTATCGTCCAGTTGGGGGCCATTCTGGTCATCAATCAGTAACCGGACCTGTACCCCGCGGTCGGCGGCTTTGAGTAATTCGGCCAGCACTAAATGACCAATTTCGTCATCGGTCCAGATGTAATATTGCAGGTCTAAATGATGTTTGGCGTTATGAATTAAATGTAAACGTGAAGCAATACTGATAAATCCGTCATACAGCGGTAAATAGGCGGTTTGTCCGCGTTGTAGTTGTGCCTGTGCCTCTGGTCGCGGCATCCAGTGTTCAAAATCTGGTTCAATTGGCGCATCCTGCGCAGCATAGTTCTGTTCAAGCGAATTACAACCGGTACATGCCAGAATCAGACAGCACAACCAGATCATGTTGTAATATTTTAATGGCATCATTTTTATGAAGTAGATTTTTACTGATTCATATAGATTATCATGATGTTATAGGTTGAATCTGTTGATAAAAAGCGGTTACTGTAAGACATCTGTTAAAGACGTATCAAAAGGATGATCAATTTCATGAAATCAAGAGCTGCGGTCGCATTTGGTCCGGGTCAACCCCTTGAAATTGTAGAAATAGACGTGGCTCCGCCAAAAGCTGGAGAAGTCTTGGTTAAAATTAGTCATACCGGTGTATGTCATACGGATGCCTTTACCTTGTCAGGTGATGATCCTGAAGGGGTGTTTCCAGCCGTGTTGGGTCATGAAGGCGCGGGTGTGGTGGTGGAAGTCGGTGAAGGTGTGACCAGCCTTAAACCGGGTGATCATGTGATTCCACTGTATACCGCGGAATGTGGTGAATGTCTGTTCTGTCAATCGGGTAAAACCAACCTGTGCGTGGCGGTGCGTGCTACCCAGGGTAAAGGTTTGATGCCAGATGGCACCACCCGTTTTTCATATAATGGTCAGCCCATTTATCATTACATGGGCTGCTCAACTTTCAGTGAATATACTGTGGTGGCCGAAGTGTCACTGGCCAAAATTAACCCCGAAGCCAACCATGAACAGGTGTGCTTGTTGGGCTGTGGCGTAACCACCGGTATTGGTGCGGTGCATAATACTGCCAAAGTACAGGAAGGTGACAGTGTAGCCGTGTTTGGTTTAGGCGGGATTGGTCTGGCCGTGGTGCAAGGTGCGCGTCAGGCCAAAGCCGGCCGTATTATCGCAATTGATACCAACCCGGAAAAATTTGAACTGGCCAAACAGTTTGGTGCGACTGACTGCATTAACCCGAATGATTATGAGCGCCCAATTCAGGAAGTGATTGTTGAAATGACCGGTTGGGGTGTTGATCATTCCTTTGAATGTATCGGCAATGTCAACGTCATGCGTTCCGCGCTAGAATGTGCCCATCGTGGCTGGGGCCAATCGGTGATTATTGGTGTGGCTGGTGCCGGTAAAGAAATCTCGACCCGCCCATTCCAATTGGTGACGGGCCGTAAATGGATGGGCACTGCATTTGGTGGCGTTAAAGGCCGTTCACAATTACCAGGCATGGTCGAGCAGGCCATGAAAGGTGATATTCAGCTGGAGCCTTTTGTTACCCATACCATGCCGTTAGAACAGATTAATGAAGCATTTGACTTAATGCATGAAGGTAAATCAATTCGTAGTGTAATTCATTTCGAGTCGTAATGACCTTATCTAAAAAACACCGGGCTTAGACCCGGTGTTTTTTTTTGTATCTGCACTCACAGAAACCATCACAACTGATATCTTTTTTCTATCAAAACTGCCCAGTCTCGCTACAAAGTAGAACTAGGCTGCATGCTTAAAGTCAGGAATATGCACAGAAAATTGTATATTTTTAAGCCATTTTAATTACAAAAAGAATATACAAAAACTGGGTATTTTTATTTACCGTGGGTTAAAAATAATTTTTATAGCTCTTATAATACATATTTGTATAGAAGTGTGATCTTATTGGCACTATAACTCGGAAAATGCGATATGAGTCATATTAATCTGCTTGAGGTATTAAAAGACAAGTCCAAACAGGTCACGCCTAAACTTGAGAAATCTCCTTTTCAGAAAGACTTTATTCGCGCCATTGAAATGATGCCACAACTGATTTGGGTTAGTTCAGCCGGACATCATCTATATAATTCTAATTTTAAACAGTATCTTGCTTCAGATGAGCAAAGCCTGACTGCTCAAAGCTGGCTGAATGCCATTCATCCGGAAGATGCCGAGCATCTGCGTTTTTTATGGGAAAGTGCGCAAAAAAGTGGTCAGAGTTTTGAAAAAGAATGCCGGATTCGGGATCGCCAGCAGCGCTATCACTGGTTTTTGTTAATTGCCCGGAATTCGCAGCAGCTCGAGGGCTGTGACCAGTGGATGATCAGTTGTACCAATATTCATGACAGTGCGGTGAAATACCGGGAAACCAAAGATACCTTACGTGCCCACACCCATATGCTGGATGTCAGTGTTGACTGTATCAAGATTGTCAAACCGGATGGCTCGCTATCGCATATGAACCGTTCAGGTTGCCAGGCCTTGCTAGGCAAAGAGCGGGAAAAGAATTTTGGCATGAAATGGCTTGATCTATTACCACCCGAAGCTCGTGAAAAAGGTCAGCAAGCCATTCGTGAGGCCATTAAAGGCAAAAATTCCCGTTTCCCGGGTATGAGTATTAACCAAGATGAAGTGAAATACTGGGACAATATGCTGACCCCAGTGCTAAACGAACACGGCGAAACCACCAGTATTTTATGTGTATCGCGTGATGTGACCTTGCAAAAAATTGCCGAAGATAAATTAAGACTCAGCAGTGAAGTCGATGATCTGACCAAGCTGATTAACCGCCGAACTTTCCGGAAAAAAACCAAACAGGCAATTCAGGTCGCCAAAGAAACCCGCACATTGGTCGGGGTCATGCTGATTGACCTGGATCATTTTAAAAATATTAACGATACCCTGGGCCATCAGGCCGGCGATCATTTATTAAAAGTATTGTCCAAACGCTTTCAAAAATATATTTCAGAACAGGTCAGTATTGCGCGCCTGGGTGGTGATGAGTTTGCCGTGGTGGTGCATTCGGTTGAAAATGAACAGCAGCTGATTGAACTGGCCAAGAAGTTTGCCAAACTGCTGGATGCACCCATTACCTATAGCGGCCGGGTCATTAACTGCGGCATGAGCATTGGCTGTTCGATGTATCCCAAAGATGCCAGAGAAATTCCCGAACTAATGAAATGTGCCGATACCGCGCTGAATGACCTGAAAGCCGGTGGCCGAGGTGGCATCCGCATGTTTGATCATTCTATGCTGGCGGCGGTCCAGAGCAAGGCAGAGCAGTTGCAGACTGCACGCATGATTATTCGTGAACAGCGGATTGTACCGTTTTATCAGCCGAAAGTGTGTATTGAAACCGGTGAGCTGATTGGCTTTGAGGCTTTATTACGCTGGCAGGATGCACAGCAGCGTTACCGTTATCCGAAAGAGCTGCTAGAAGCCTTTAGCGATTATGAGCTGACTACAAAAATCAGTGAATTGATGCAGCAGGCGATTTTTAGTGATTTACAAAGCTGGATCAAACAGGGTCTACAGACGGTGCCGGTGTCAATTAATGCTTCGCCGGTGGAATTGACGCGCGATAACTACGCAGAAGTGCTGTTAAAACGGATGCAGCATTATCAGATTCCGGCGCAATTAATTGAAATTGAAATTACTGAGCAATCGCTGGCCGAGCGTGGCTCTGAATGTGTGATTCGTACCATCCATAAACTGAAACAGGCCGGTATTCGCATTTCGCTGGATGATTTTGGCACCGGACATTCCTCCTTAACCCATTTACGTGATTATCCGGTAGATAGCCTGAAAATTGACTGTGATTTCGTCAACCGCATCAATAGTGATAAATCAATTCAGGCCATTGTCGAAGCGATTATCAAGTTAGGGCCGGTTTTGTCCTTGGATATTATTGCCGAAGGCATTGAAACCAAGGAGCAGTTTGAAACCCTGAAACAGTTTGGCTGCCATTTTGGTCAGGGCTATTTATTTAGCAATGCTGTCAATCAGCTTGAAGCCAAGCAGATGTTAAAAGCCGCTTCATAATCTTCAAATTTCTACGATATAAAAATATAAAAACGGGCACATGGCCCGTTTTTATTTGCGAGGGAACAGAGGTTTAAGCAGTGAGTGCAGTATCGCTATGTTGTAATACCTGTGCCATGGCATGTGCCACTGCATCAACATTGTTCTGGTTGAGTCCTGCCACACACATCCGGCCACTACGCACCAGATAGATACCAAACTCCTGCTTGAGCTGATCGACTTGGGCTGCACTCAAGCCAGTATAGCTGAACATGCCGCGCTGCCGGGTCAGATAGTCAAAAGATTGCCCCGGTAAGGCAAGTTCGAGCTGCTGTTTTAAACGCTCACGCATCTGTTGAATGCGCTCACGCATTTCGGTCAGTTCGTCCTGCCAGCTTTGGTACAGCGCCGGCGTGTGCAACACATGCTGAATCAGCATCGCGCCGGTAGTCGGCGGGCTGGAATAAATCCGGCGTACAGTGGCTTTCAGCTGGCCTAACACACTTTGGGCGGTGGTGGCATCATTACAGACCGCACTTAAGCTGCCAACCCGTTCGCCATATAAAGAGAAAATTTTGGAAAATGAATGGCTGACCAGAAAATTCAGGCCGGCCCTGTCCATCGCCCGGATAGCATAAGCATCTGCGTGAAAATCTTCGGCGAAGCCCTGATAGGCCATATCCAAGAGCGGAATTAGCTGCTTCTGCGCCAGTAGCTCAATCAGCTGATCCCACTGCGCTGGCAATAAGTCGGCACCGGTCGGGTTATGACAGCAGGGATGTAGCAGAACAATACTTTGCGCCGGCAGCTGTTGCAGGCAATCCAGCATGGCAGCAAAGTTCACCTGACCGCTATGCGGATCAAAATACGGATATTCATGACAGCGAATGCCGGCGCCCTGGAAAATCGCAATATGGTTATCCCAAGTCGGGCGGCTGACCCATAATTCAGAGGCCGGGAAATAGCGTTTTAAGAAATCTGCCGCCACTTTTAGCGCGCCCGAACCACCCAGCGTTTGTAAGGTCACTACACGACCGGCCTGACAAACCGGACTATCTTCGCCAAAAATTAGTGCTTGGACGGCGCTGTTATAAGCCGGCATACCTTGCATTGGCAGGTACAGTTTGACCTTCTGCTGCTCGGCATTTAGGTCCTGATAAGCCTGCTGGATGGCACGCAACTGCGGAACCTGCTGGGCCTCGTTATAATACAGCCCGATACTGAGATTAACTTTATGCGGACGCGGATCATGCTGGAATTCTTCCATCAGGGACAGAATCGGATCGCCGGCATAGGTATCGACATGTTGAAACATACAATCTTCCTGAATTAATAGCTTTTGGCTTTGATGAGCGCAGGATCGCGCGCCAGTTTTTTCTGTTTAAGGTAATAGGCCAGTGATAACAGGCCAATCCATACCGGCAGCAGACCGACTGCAATACGCATCGATGGGGTCTGGCTCATAATCACCAAGATACCGAGCATAAAGGCAATACACAGGTAATTGGTAAACGGATAGGCAATACTTGGGAACAGGGTTTGCTGTTGCTGCGCCAGCATCTGACGTTTAAATTTCAGATGGGTATAGGAAATCACCACCCAGTTAATCACAATGGCTGCCACCACCAGCATCATCAACAGGCTGAATGCCGTTTCGGGGAACAGGTAATTCAGCAGCACACAGAGCAGGGTGAAAAAGGCCGAAACCATCACCGCATTCACAGGAATGCCGCGTGAATTGATTTTGCTTAAAAACTTCGGCGCATTGCCTTGTTCCGCCAGGCCTAAAAGCATACGGCTGGTACAGTAGTTGGTGCTGTTATAGACCGACACCGCCGCAGTCAAGATCACGAAATTCAGCACGGTAGCAACGCCTTGACTGCCTAAAGAATCAAACATCATCACAAACGGGCTGCCGCCTTGTGCCATCTGGTTCCATGGATATAAGGCCAGAATAATCAGCAGGGTTAAAATGTAGAATAATAAAACCCGGTATACGATCTGATTGACCGCTTTCGGTAAGGTCTTTTTCGGGTTGTCAGTTTCTGCTGCGGCAATACCGACCAGCTCAATACCGCCAAAGGCAAACATGATCATGGCCATTGCCATCACCAGGCCCATCACACCATTGGGGAAAAAGCCGCCAAGTTCCCATAAATTGCTTAAATGCGCCTGCGGACCGCCGTTACCGGACGCCAGCAGATAGCTACCAAACGCAATCATGGCCACAATCGCCAGCACTTTAATAATCGCCAGCCAGAATTCCATTTCGCCAAACAGTTTGACATGCAGCAGGTTAATCACATTAATAAAAATAAAGAAGCCCAGTGCTGAGACCCAGGTCGGAATCTCCGGCCACCAGTAATGGATATACAGGCCAATGGCACTCAGTTCGGCCATACACACCAGCACATTAAGTACCCAGTAATTCCAGCCCGACATAAAGCCGGCAAACTTGCCCCAGTATTTATAGGCAAAATGACTAAAAGAACCGCTGACCGGTTCTTCGACAATCATTTCACCCAGTTGACGCATCATTAAAAATGCAATCAGGCCGGCAATGGCATAACCCAGAATGACCGACGGGCCAGCCAGTTTAATGGTCTGGGAGATGCCGAGGAATAATCCGGTGCCAATTGAGCCACCGAGGGCAATGAGCTGAATATGCCGGTTGCTCAAACCCTTATGTAGTTTGCCATCATGTTGTTGCATCTTTTATCATCCATGTAAAATCGACATCACTGTGTTGTTATTGTTTTGGCGCAGGTGATGTGATTGCTGAAATTTAAACATGCGTCGCCCCTGACACATACCAAATCGCATGTGCAAGAGCGGCGTTGTCGGGATTTAGAACACCTGAAAATCAGGCAGAGACGTCAAGCACGCCACGTTTAATCTGGTCACGCTCAATCGATTCGAACAGGGCTTTGAAGTTTCCTTCGCCAAAGCCATCATCTGCTTTACGTTGAATAAATTCGAAGAACACCGGGCCAATCATATTTTCCGAGAAAATCTGTAGCAGCAGGCGTTTTTCACCATCTTTGGTATTGCCATCCAGCAAAATGCCACGCTGTTGCAGCTCTGCAGTCGGTTCGCCATGTTCCGGTAAACGTTCTGCCAGCATTTCATAATAGGTTGCCGGCGGTGGAGTCATAAACTTGGCGCCTAAGGCCTTGAGCTTGTCCCAGGTCGCTAGCAGGTCATCGGTTGAGAA
This sequence comes from Acinetobacter sp. YH12112, assembly GCF_013418945.1. Classification (NCBI taxonomy): domain Bacteria; kingdom Pseudomonadati; phylum Pseudomonadota; class Gammaproteobacteria; order Moraxellales; family Moraxellaceae; genus Acinetobacter; species Acinetobacter sp. YH12112. The sequence goes on from NZ_VPBA01000007.1 coordinate 9,313, forward strand.
GGCAATATGCTGAATGCCTTCGCCGTTAAATTCCGACAGGAACTCGGCAATTTGTCCGTTACCTTTGTCCGAGTCTTCATTCAGTGGAATACGGATTTTGCCATCTGGTGCAGTCAGCGCTTTTGAGGTCAGGCCGGTGTATTCACCTTTAATATCAAAGTAGCGGATTTCCTGAAAATTAAAGATTTTTTCATAGAAATTGGCCCAGTACTGCATCCGGCCTTTGTAGACATTATGGGTTAAATGGTCAATTTCTTTTAAACCGGTACCCACCGGGCGCGGATCAACGCCTTCAAAGAACTCGAAATCCTGCTGATAGATATCGCAGTCGACCAGAAAGATCGGTGAGCCACCAATGCCTTTAATCGCCGGAATATTCAGTTCCATAGGACCAATCACGTTTTTGATTGGTTCGGCACCGAGTTCGAGCGCTTTCTGATAGGCACGGGTTGCATTTTTGGTCTTAAAGCCCATGGCACAGGCCGATGGACCATGTTCATTAAAGAAATACGATGCATAGGATTCTGGCTGATAGTTCAGAATGATATTGATGTCGCCCTGACGCCATAAGTAGACATTTTTGGATTTGTGCTTAGCCACTTGGGTAAAACCGAGCGTTTGAAAAACTGAATCCAGAGCGCCATTTTCAGAGACAAATTCAATAAATTCAAATCCGCATAGCTCTAAAGGGTTAGCTAAGTTGTGCATGTTCCATCCTCATGTATGGTGAGCAATCCAATTGCTTCACTTGTTGTTTTTGCAGGAATTTCCTGAAATCAGGGAGTTCCAGATGAAAATATCTTAGCAAGAGTTAATCTTTGTTCAATACGTAATATGATTACGCATTTCGTAACTTATAACTCAAATCAGGCTTAATGATAAATTAAAGTAATGATATTTATAAAATATTGTTTTGTGTTTTATTGGTGAATAGGAAGAAATATAATTGTAACTTTTTGTAAAAAATGGTGGGTGGGCTATGATTTTTAATGAATTAGTTAATGATTTTAAAAGGTTTTTAATGGTGGTGTTTTGACTGTAAATATCCAATAGAAGGTAATTTTAATGCGGATAATTTTTTATCCAAAAGTAATTTGAGTCTTTCGACGTGATTTAACCCGGAAGATAGGAGATCAATTGGAGGAAAGCTGTGTTTTGCTAATTGTGAAAGGAAATCCGGAAGAATGCTAAAAAACATCCAGAAAACTATTGTCAAAGCTGGAAATAGCGCGTATTTTATTTTTCAGACACATACTTTTTTGAAGAAATAAAGATGTTAAAGCAACCTGTAATCTCAAACGCATACTATTACTTCTGGCAGTTTAGATAATTGCCTGAACGCGTTCGGGCAAAATAAGGTTGCCCACCAGTTGATACCTGATCGGCAACCCTGATCAGGTTTTTTATATCTTGAATTTAATCAATCTTTTGGAGATTCTCATGCGTACATTTAACTATTCATACTTTAGCAACTTTTATTGGTTTTACTTTAGTCAAGCTATGACCAACCTGACCTGTATTAGACCCATATCGCTCAAATAAAAGTTCGGACTGTCAAACCACAGTCCAAAGGAAGAATCAATGAACGCTTTAAATACTGCATTACAACAATCCTCAGCCAAAGAAACAATTTTAAGCTTACCTTATCAGCTCAAGGCGCAATTGCCGCTTTCTGGCGCGTTGGCACAGCAAATTGCCGAGCAGCGTCAAACCATTCAGAATATTCTTAACGGTACCGATTCACGTTTGCTGGTGATTACCGGCCCATGCTCCATCCATGATCCTGCGGCAGCACTGGAATACGCAAAAAAATTACAACAACTGCAAAGCCAGGTGGCAGACCAGATTTTCCTGGTAATGCGCGCCTATATCGAAAAACCGCGCACCACGGTTGGCTGGAAAGGCTTCTTATACGATCCAGAATTAAACGGTTCATCCAATATGCAATTGGGACTGGAAAAGTCACGTGAACTGTACTTACAAATTATTGAAATGGGGCTGCCTATTGCCTCGGAAATTCTAAGCCCGATGGCAACGGCCTACTTTGACGATTTACTGGCCTGGGGTGCGATTGGCGCGCGTACCAGTGAATCTCAGATTCACCGTGAAATTTCTAGCCACATGCCGTACAGCATTGGCTTCAAAAATGGTACCGATGGTTCGGTACAAATTGCTTTAGACGCAATTCAATCGGCTTCACATCCGCATCAGTTCTTAGGCATGAGCCAGCAAGGTTTACCGTGTATTTTAGAATCACAGGGCAACCCGAAAGCACATCTGATTTTACGTGGCGCCAATGCTGGCCCGAACTACCAGCTGGCTGAAATTGAAAAAATCAAAGCCAAAGTCAAAGGCGAGATGCCAGCGCTGGTGATTGATTGCAGTCATGGCAACAGCAGTAAAAATCCGTTATTACAACCAGAGGTGTTAAAAACCATTGTGGCAGAGCGTGCACAGACTCAGGTTCGCGGTGTCATGCTGGAAAGTCATCTGGTCGATGGACAACAGAAAATCTCGGATCAGATGACCTATGGCCAGTCCGTGACCGATGGCTGTTTAGGCTGGAACAAGACTGAACAGTTATTGTTTCAGGTCGCACAAGAACTGGTCTTACGACCGTTAAAACGTAGTGCTTAAACTGCAATTGTATTGAATGAATAGCCCCTGAACCTCAGGGGCTTATTTTTTATCAGCACCTTAAAATTAAAATAGAAAAGTTTGATGAAATTGGCAGATTATCTTGAATTTTTTGAATAAGTTGAAATTTTTATTGATTGTGAAATCAGGATGATTGATGCAATATCGACAACATGCTCAGCGCTGCCAATCGGTTGAATACCGGCGCGTTGGGGCCAAAAATGATGACAGAACAGATAGTGAATAATTGATGATGTACAGTGCAGAATTACTCGAAGATGCGCGTAAGTTTATGTTTCATATGCTCAGCAAAGTGGTTGAGTTTGGGGGATCAGATTTATTTATTACCGCGGATTTTCCACCGAGCATTAAACATCAGGGCATGATGAAAGCGCTGGGACAACAGGCGTTGACTGCAGAAAAAACCAAGCTGTTTGCCTACAGCCTCATGAATGAAAAACAGCGTAGCGAGTTTGAAACTGATCTGGAATGCAACTTTGCCATTAGTGTGCCGGAGGTATCGCGTTTTCGGGTCAATGTGTTTCAACAGCAGCTGCATGTCGGGATGGTAATTCGAACCATTAGCGCGGAAATTCCAAACTTTAGTCAGCTGAAACTGCCGGAATCACTGAAGCATATTATTATGGAAAAGCGTGGTCTGGTGCTGGTGGTGGGGGGAACCGGTTCAGGTAAATCGACCTCTTTGGCGGCGATGATTGATCATCGTAATGAAAATTCAGCCGGGCATATTATTACCGTGGAAGACCCGGTGGAATATGTGCACAAGCATAAAAAGTCGATGATTACCCATCGCGAAGTCGGGGTCGACAGCCATTCCTGGCACAATGCGCTGAAAAATACCTTACGTCAGGCACCGGATGTAATTTTAATTGGCGAGATCCGCGACACCGAAACCATGGAACACGCAATTGCCTTTGCCGAAACCGGGCATTTATGTTTGGGCACTTTACATGCCAATAACGCCAACCAGACGCTGGACCGGATTATCAACTTTTTCCCGGAAGAACGCCGTAACCAGCTGCTGATGGATCTGTCGTCCAATATGAAGGCCATTATTTCCCAGCGTCTGGTGCGTACCGAAGATGGCAAAGGGCGCCGTGCGGCAGTCGAGATTATGCTGAATACGCCGCTGATTTCTGAACTGATTTTAAAAGGCCAGTTCCATGAGTTAAAGTCGATTATGGGCAAATCGCGTGAACTGGGCATGCAGACGTTTGATCAGGCTCTATTTGATTTGTATAACGAAGGCGCGATTTCCTATGAAGAAGCAATTCGTAATGCCGATTCGATGAATGAATTGCGCTTACAGATTAAATTGAAAAGTAACCGGCCAAGCGAAGCTTCGGCAGCTATGAGCTTTAGCATGCTGGAAGAGCCAAAACCGGAAGATGAAGATACGGAATCTGCTCCTCAACAGAGTGCTTAAGCTGCAATTTATCTAGCATCACTTAAAAAATAAAACGCCCAATTTGGGCGTTTTTTATTTAGGCCGTGGCTGGGTGATTAACCACAAACTTATAAAAGACCAGACTCGACAACACCACTCCAGCACAGACCAGATAGGTGATGCTATAGCCTTGCCAGCTAATCAGTAAGCCGACCAGCAGCGAACCGAGGGCAATCCCAATATCGTAGCAGGTGAAGAAAGTTGAGGTGGCATGGCCAATCCGCGATTTAGGCGCACGCTGAATCGCCAAGGTTTGTAAACATGGTTGCAAGGTGCCGAATCCCATCCCAATAAAGATCGCAGAGACCATAAAACTGACCACACCCTGCATCTGGCTGAGCAATGCCAGACCTGCGGCAAACATTAAGATTGAAGAATAAATCACATAGCGCGGACCATAACGGTCATAAATTTTCCCGGTAATTGGGCGCAGGCTCATCATGGAAATGGCGAACACAATAAAGAACATACTGGCATAACTGAGCAGGTCTTTTTCTTCGGCATAGGTAGAAATAAAAGACATGATACTGGCATAGGAAAAGGCCACCAGCATCGCCATCACTGAAACCGTTAAGGCTTTTTTTTCCATAAAGTCATGCAGCGACAGCTTACGGCGAACAGTTTCAGCAGTCGCATTTTTTTCTGGCTCACGTAGCGGAATCATAAAACAGAAGGCAAAGCCCAGGCTGATAATCACCGCCAATACAGTCGCGATAATGCTATAGGACCAGGTCTGGATTAAGGAAATACCCAGCAAAGGTCCGAGGACAATCCCTAAATTCACCGACATGACAAAATAGCCCATGCCTTCGCCTTTACGTTGCTCCGGAATAAAGTCATTGGCAATTGGCACAGTAACGGTGGTTAAAATACTGAACCAGATACCATGAATAAAACGGATGATCAGCAGCAGGGTCAGGTTGTCAGCAAAAATATAGGCAAAAGACAGCAGGCAGAACATGCTTTCGGACAGGAACAAGGTCTTTTTACGGCCCAGCTTTTCAATAATCAACCCGCTAAATGGCCGAACCAGAATAGAAGATACCATAAACAGGGTCATGGCCAGACCGGCCTGTGCCAGTGAACCGTTCAGCTCATTCAGGATATAAATTGGCAAAATGGTGGTCTGGGCAAAATAGAAAATAAACAGAAACAGGTTATTGGAAAAACACAGAAGAAAAGGTTTGTTCCATAAAGGCTGTGACGCGGTGTTTGACATATTAAACCTTTGTGCTGGGATCAATAGGGCGTTTGTTGTTGTGCTGATCTGCCGCTATTGATATATGGGAGAGACAAGGCCTATCTTAAATTATTTTATGGTAAAAATATAGTATTGCTATAATTAATGTAAATTTTAATTTTATTTAATAAATTTAATTAATAAAATTATCTTATTGTGATAATTATATTTATTTAATAGGGTTTTGAGCTAAAAAAATCAGCCCGTAGGCTGATCTTCTTGTAAGATTATTTTTTATAAGCCGGCTTCATATTCGCTGCTTGAAAGCAGTTTTTCGACATCGGCCAGGTTGTCTGGCTTGATTTTATAAATCCAGCCTTTGCCATACGGCTCATCATTCACAAAATCCGGGTCATCTTCCAGCGCAGGGTTAATTTCAACCACTGTGCCGGATACTGGTGCATGAATGTCAGATGCAGTTTTCACAGATTCCACCACGCCGGCCTGTTCCCCCGCGGTTACTTGCTGGCCCACTTCAGGTGCTTCGACATAGACCAGATCGCCCAGTGCATCTTGAGCATGATCAGAAATACCTGTAACAACAAGATCACCTTCAATGCGTACCCATTCGTGTGTAGGTGCATATTTCAGTTCTGAAGGGTGATTCATGATGACTCCTTAACTATTTAAATCATTTTTGGCATGTTTATACATGCTTTTGCAGAAAAACAAAAGTTTTATAAATACGGATCTTTACGCCAGTTGCTTGGACTGCGGCCACTCCAGCGCTTAAAGGCGCGGCTAAAATTGGCGACATCGCTATAACCCAGTTCATCGGCAATCTGTTCCAGGGTGTAATCGGTACGTGACAGCAGTGAGGTGGCATGCCGGTAACGGACTTCATCAACCAGGGTAGAAAAAGAGGTGCCTTCGGCTGCCAGCTGGCGTTTCAGGGTGCGATCTGACATATGCAGCTGGTCGGCGACATGCTCGATACTTAAATAATGCTGTTCGGAATTGGTCAGAATATCGCGCACGCGCATCGACAGGCGGCGCCGTTCACCCAAGGCAGAAAGTTCGGCTTCGCACTGGTTAATGGCAATCTGGCTGGCAATAGGATCGGCATGAATCATTTTCAGCCCCAAATACTGCTTGTCAAAACTCAAGATCAGATAGGGCTGGTCAAAACGGAAACTGTGATTCGGGAATTTGGCTGCATATTTTTCAAAGCCCAGCGGTTCCGGGAAATCAAAATCGACTTCACCAGAAAGATGCTCCATGCCGGTAATGGCTTTGGCCATGGTGATCATGCCAATAATCAGTGCAATCGCAATTTCGGTTCTGAGCGGTTCCAGATCAATTTCACCTTGCAGCTGCAGGGTGGCTTTTTCACCAAAGGTAGAGAAAAACAGCTGTAAAAAGGGCATCCGCAGCTGAATAAAGCGGTTGGCCAGCATTAAAGCATCACTAATATCATTGGCAGTCATAATCGCATAGCCGATAAAGCCATGAATCGAGATGCGCATTTGCGTGCCTAAATGATAGCCCAGCGTCGATTCACCGGTGAGATACAGTGCATGTTTGACCATGTCATTGGCCATGCTGGTCGGAATCCGAAAGTCAGGATCGGCCAGTTGTTCAGTGGTCAGATGGAAGGGAGCAAAAAAGGTTTCAGCGTTATATCCCCAACGGGAAACAACATCCAGAATAAGTAAGCCATAAACACCAGGAACACCCTGATCCTGACGCGGTAAAAGTGTTTTCATGCACGGTCCATTGCACTAATGAGTATTATTTTTTAAATTTGCTTGCCTATATTGGCATGAAAAAACCGGAAAACTAGAAAAATTGTTTGACAAAATGACTGCTTAGGCCACCTGTGCATCCCGCCGGAACACCACAATTTTGGTGGTCGAAATCAGTAAAACTTCACCATGCTGGTTTAAGGCCTGTGTCACATAACTGACCAGACCACGGTCCAGCTTGGTTTTTGATGGACTGATGGCGGTAATTTCAACATCAACATGAATCAGGTCACCCGGACGGGTCGGACGCGGCCAGCGCAGACTGGATTCTGAACCAATCAGGCCATGTGCCACCGGAAAACATTCGGTCCATAAACGCATGGTTACCGCGGCAGTATGCCAGCCACTTGCGGCAATACCTTGAAATACCGGATGCTGCGCGGCTTGCTGCACATCGGTATGGAAAATTTGTGGGTCATACAGGTGGGCAAACTGCTGAATTTCTTCTAAAGTCATTTCGTAGTCACGACTGACAAAGTGATCACCCACCTTCAAATCTTCCAGATACAACATATCAGGTTCCTTGTTTTTGCTTTAATTGTTGTTGCTCAATCAGAAAGCCACCAGTTTGGCGTTGCCACAGCTGAGCGTAAATTCCGTTCAGTGCCACCAGTTCATCATGCGTGCCTTGTTCGGCAATCTGACCCTGATCCAGCACAATCAGGCGATCCATCTGCGCAATGGTCGATAAACGGTGAGCAATCGCAATAACGGTTTTACCTTGCATCAGTTCATCCAGACTGGACTGAATTGCGGCTTCAACTTCAGAATCCAGCGCACTGGTGGCTTCATCCAGAATTAAAATGGGCGCATCTTTTAAGAATACCCGGGCAATCGCAATCCGCTGACGTTGTCCGCCCGACAGTTTCACGCCGCGTTCACCCACATAGGCTTCATAACCGCGTTTGCCACGTAAATCGGTCAGCTGCGGAATAAATTCTTCAGCCTTGGCTTTGGCCACTGCAGCATACATCTCTTCATCGCTGGCATCAGGGCGGCCATATTTAATATTTTCAGCCACGGTACGATGCAGCAGTGAAGTATCCTGTGTTACCAGCGCGATATTTTTACGCAGGCTGTCTTGGGTGACATCGACAATATCCTGACCATCAATCAGAATCCGGCCCTGATTAATCTGATAAAAATGCAGTAACAGCTGGATGAGGGTCGATTTCCCGGCACCGGAACGTCCGACAATCCCGATTTTTTCACCCGGGCGGATGGTCAGGTTAAACTGCTCAATTACGTTTTTGTCGTTATAGGCAAAGCTGACATTTTCAAATTTGATTTCGCCCTGTGCGACATTCAAGGTTTTGGCATCCGGTTTATCTTCAATTGTGATCGGGCGGCCGAGGGTTTTCATCCCGTCTTGAATAGTACCGACATTTTCAAACAGCGCCGAGGTTTGCCACATCATAAATTCAGCAATGCTGTTCAGCTTGAGAATCATGGCGGTGGTGGCGGCAATAATGCCGAGTTCTGCCTGGCCATTCATCCATAACCACAGCGCCGTACCCAGCACACCGACATACAGCACAACCGTCAGCAGGTTAATGCTGATTTCATACTGTGCTCCCAAACGCATCTGCTTATAGACCGTGACCATAAATTCCTGCATGGATTCTTTGGCATACTGGCTTTCGCGGCCGGCATGGGCAAACAGTTTCACGGTCTGGATGTTGGTATAGGCATCGGTCACGCGGCCGGTCATGACGGCGCGGGCATCAGCCTGGCTATTGGAGATTCTGCTTAAACGTGGAATAAAATAACTGGCTGCGGCAATAAACAGGCCCAGCCATACCAGCAACGGGATAATCAGCATAGGTGAAATGGCGCCTAACACCACGCTGATGGTAATAAAGTAAATCACCACATAGGCCAGCATATCGCCCAGAATAATCCAGAATTCTCGTACCGCCAGCGCTGTTTGCATGACTTTGGCCGATAGCCGCCCGGCAAAATCATTATGGAAAAAATCCAGACTTTGACGCAGCAGTAAGTTGTGAAAACGCCAGCGCAGGCGCATCGGGAAATTACTATATAAAATCTGATGTTTGATAATGGATTGCAAACTAGCAAAGAAAATATTGGCCAGCAGGATAAAAGTCAGAATAGTCAGATTGGTTTGATGTTCGGCCAGAAAGGTATCTGGCTGACTTTGACTGAGCCAGTTCACCAGCTCGCCAATTTTGGCATAGAGCAGGGCTTCAAAACTTGCCGCACCTGCGGTACACAGCACCAATAGCAATAAGTACGGACGAACACCGCGCGCGGCCTGCCAGACAAAAGGAAAAAAACGGGTAGGTAGTGGTTTATTTAAACCTTTGGTGGGGTATGGATTAACCAGGCTCTCGAACCACTTAAACATACACAATGTCCTTTTGAGCAAGCAGATTGATGATCATCATTGGTATCGGCCATGCGGCTTGTACAGACGAAGAGCATGTTCTATTCAATGCGCTACTGATCACGATTACCGCTTGCGAGATAAACAACAGATTTATTGCCAAGAATACCCAGTTTAAAAGAAAAGTAAAACTTTTCAGGGCGGTGCTGCTTTAAAATCAGGCAGATAAATAAGGCTTTGCAGTTGAAAGAAACCTCATATTTTTTGCGAGCTTCGATCAGAAAATATCTGCCTGAAACTTACAGAATTTCAATCTCGACTACATCAATATCGGTTGGTTTATAACGGTGTGTATCCACTTCACCGACCACCCGGACTTTTTTACCCGGATTCAGCAATTGCGCCGGTGTCGCCAGATCATGATCAATTTCGACATGGATGATGCCGGTCTCATCCTGAAGCTGGTACATTTCATCTTTAATATGTTTATGAATAGTGCCATACACCGTAACTGGTGTTTCATCTGCGGCTTTCAGTGCCTGCGCAGTGGTCATAATATTTTTTGCTGCTTGCGCAATAATTTTCTGGTCATCATCCGCAAAGGCAGGAGCTGAAAGTGCAAGCAGAACACTGGCGAAGATTAACGGCATTTTAATTTTCATGCAGGATGTACCTCTTTCTTTTATAAGCTTAATTTCAGTATACGTAAAAACAGCGTGCTGTAATGCTGTGTCATTGTAAACATCAGCGGGCAGTGTTTAGGTAAGAAAGAACAGGGAAATGAGTCTGATACATTCGAAAGGGAAGATGAAAAAGAAAACCCACCAAGCGGTGGGTTCTCATGTGTTTAGTTTCAGTCTAAAAACTTAAGATGCTTTAAACGACTCTTTAAAATCGGTTCCAGATGGCGCCTGATACACTTGTAAACCAAACTCCGGAATAATTGCCAGTAAATGATCCATAATATCTGACTGGATATTTTCATACTCTTTCCACACTGTGGTATTGGTAAAGGCATAAATCTCCAGTGGTAAGCCTTCGCTGGTCGGTTGTAGCTGACGCACCATCAGGGACTGGTTTTTGCTAATGCCCGGATGCTGCTGAAGATAAAACTCGACATAAGCACGGAACGTTCCCAGATTGGTCAGACGACGATGGTTGTACTGGGCATGGTTGTTCAGTTGTTGGTTAAATTTCTCCAGTTCTTCCGCTTTGGTATTTAAATACTGATCCAGCAAAATAAACTCTTTCAGCTTGGCCTGTTCTTCAGCGCTCATGAAATGCACGCTGCTCTGATCAATATGAATCGAGCGTTTAATTCGGCGTGCACCGGCTTCCTGCATACCGCGCCAGTTTTTAAAGGTGTCGGTAATTAATTTATTGGTCGGAATGGTGGTAATGGTCTTGTCAAAGTTCTGTACTGTGACGGTATGTAATGACATATCAATGACATCACCATCGGCATTTAAAGATGGCATTTCAATCCAGTCCCCTAAACGCACCATGTCATAAGAGGCAATCTGTACCGAAGCCACCAGCGATAAAATCGTATTCTGGAACACCAGCATCAGCACCGCAGCCATGGCACCAAAACCGGCCAGCAAGGTGAATACATCTTTTTTCAGGAAAGTGCCCAGAATCATCAGACCACAGACAATAAAGATAATCAGCTTGACCAGCTGCAAATAGCCCTTAATCGGTTTATTGCGTGACTTAGGATTACGCTGGTAAATCAGATTAAAGATATTCAGCAATTCGCCAATGGCCAGGGCAATGGTCAGGAAGATAAAGGCCTGCGCGCCCATCTGCACAAAGGTGATGGCTTTATCGGACAAATGCGGAACGGTGGTAATCCCGTTCATGATTACAATCGCCGGCACAATATTGGCAATACGGCGGATAACGCTGTGTTCGGCAATAATTTCGTTGTGGGCAAAAGGAAGTTTGGAAATAAGCTTGCGAATGCCGCGTACCACCACTTGCTTGGCAATAAAATTGGCAATAATCGCCAATAAAATCACAATACTGAGAGATGACAGCATTTCTAGCCATGGGTATTGATCTATCCAGTCTTGCAGATTCTGGATGACGTCAAACTGTTCCAAGTGATCCTCGCTTAATTCATTTTAAAAATGTGATAGAGTTTAAAGGTTTATATTTAAATTTATAACCTCTAATAAAATTTTTATACATATCCTGTGCATCTGCTTACGTTCAATCGTGTCTGAATCACATGAAACGGCCCATAAAAAACCGGCCTAAGCCGGTTTTCTTGGAAATGCTTACCACATCAGGTCATCAGGAATCACATAAGCCGCATACGGATCTTCTTCATCGGTGGTATCCGCGTTGCTTTGTGAATTATTCACCAGAATAAAGCCTTCCATTTTCTGGTTAATACGCTCCGCCAACGCTTTTGGCAAGAAGGCATAAGCTTCATTTTCCTTGGCAATCACCAGACTTCCGGCCACCAGTGCATTATAAATCTGCTGGTTGATGTAGACTTTTTTAATGGTGCCATCAATAAACTGATACACGCTGTCGCCATCGGTGTCGCGGATTTTATGCTGGTTGATCATTTGCATGATGGCAGCTTTCAGCTCTTTTTCCTGCAAGGCGGCTTTTTTCTCTTGTTCCAGCGCCTGATCACGGGCCATTTTCTGCTGTTTGTCCTGCTCGATTTTGGCTTTTACTTCAGCATCTTTACTCACACCTGTGCGCTGCTCATGTACCGCCTGTTTAGACAGTTTTTTAGCCTTTTTATTATCGACTAACCCTGCTTTGAGTAACTGTGCCTGTAATGCATTTTTGACCATGAGAAAATGTCCGAACTATTTCTGAAAATGTCGATAACGAAAATAAATCACCCAGTACACCAGACTTAAGCTAAAGCTTAAAGCCACCGGCACCAGGAAAGAGTTTAATTGTAATAAAGGATAAACCGCTGTCGCAACCAGACCGCCAATAAAGAAGCCAATTAAAATCAGCAGGTGCAGAATCACCCGGCGTTTGCCAACATGCAGGCCACGCACGCGATAGCCCAAAGCCAGACCCAAATCGGTCAATACCCCGGATAAATGCGTGGTCCGGATGATGGTGCCTTTGTAATAGCTGATCATGGCATTTTGAACGCCCATCGCGACACAGGCCCAGAGCAATGCATAACGCGGGAAGTACGGCAGTAAAATCCAGCACAGCAGAATAAAAATAGCCACTAAACTCAGCGGCAGCCCATAACGGCGTCCGAGGAGAAAGTGGCTATTTCCCAAGATAAGTCCACTATAAAATGAACCAATCACATAACAGACAACGACCAGAAACAGATAAATTACCTGTGACCATTGCCAGTCTAAAAGTGCCATTGCCAGCATGCTGACATTACCGGTCATGTGGGAAACAGACTGGTGCAACACAGTCACCAGTCCTAGAACATTAATGATTCCTGCATTCACAGAAAGAAAAAATGCACCCAGCTGAACCCAGAGCGGTAATTTTTGAAATGGCATAATTCATTGATTAATCAACAGACGTCGTGCATATATTAACGCAAACTACGATCAACTGCGGCAGTAAATAATACATCGGTAGATGAGTTCAGTGCAGTTTCCGTCGAATCCTGCAACACGCTAATCACCATACCAATGGCCACCACCTGCATAGCGATGTCCGATGAAATTCCGAACAGGCCACATGCTACCGGAATCAGCAGCAATGAACCGCCGGCCACACCTGATGAACCACAAGCCGAAACTGTTGCGACCACGGATAAAATCAGCATGGTGCTAAAGTCAACCTGAATGCCTAAAGTATTCACCGCCGCCAGTGACAGCACAGTAATGGTTACAGAAGCACCAGCCATGTTAATCGCAGCACCCAATGGAATGGCAACACTGGCAGTCGATTCCTGTACCCCTAAACGCTTGGCCAAATCTAGATTCACCGGAATGTTAGCGGCAGAGCTACGGGTAAAGAAGGCGGTAATGCCACTTTCACGTAAACATTTGAATACCAGTGGATATGGATTTGAACGGGTGACAAAGCCCACCATCATCGGGTTAATCACCAGCGCCACGAAAATCATGGTGCCAATCAGCACAGTTAATAATTGCGCATAGCTAACCAGTGTACTCATACCCGATTCGGCAAAAGTCACCGCCACCAGACCGAAAATACCAAACGGCGCAAAGTTAATCACCAGACGGATCACTTTATTCACAGCATCTGCAGCATCGGTCAGGAAGGCTTTGGTATTGTCAGTTGCATGACGGAAGGCCACACCTAGAGCCACGGCCCAGGCCAGAATACCAATAAAGTTGGCTTCACTAATTGCTGTTACCGGGTTAGCCACAAAACTTAATAGCAGATTCTTTAAAATCTCAGCCAGACTGCCCGGTGGTTGCATGTCGGTATTGGCCGGAATATCCAGGAACAGCGTGCTTGGGAACAGGCTGCTGGCAATTACTGCAGCCAGCGCAGCCAGGAACATACCTGCGGCATACATCAGCATAATCGGGCGGATATGCGCACTATGGCCAACCTTGAAATTGGCAATAGAGGATAACACCAGAACAAACACCAGAATCGGTGCCACGGATTTAAGCGCTTTAATGAATAAATCGCCGAGCAGGCTTAAGTAGGGCGCAAATTGTGGAAAAGCCACCGCAACTATCACACCTAAAATGATAGCGATCAGAATTCGAGTGACTAAGCTCAAGCGCAGAAATGCTGAGAACATAGGAAGGCCTTGTCTGAATTACGGACAATATAGGGGAAAATTAGCGATGTATTTTATACCGAAAATTTAAATAGCTTACAAAAAAAATTCATATAAAAATCAAATGGCTGTTTTTAAATAGAATATTCGAAAAATTAAGCTATGCAAAAGTCATGATTTTTTCATGTTTTTATGCTTATGCCTGCTTTTTAGGGCGAATAATTGCCTGAAAAGCAGACAGGATCGGCATCTTAGGTGATGTCCGGACTCAGCTCGCGAATGGCCTGATAATGGGTCAGGAAAATTTTACCGCTTAAATGATTCAGTAATTTAGAGCGTTGCAGTTTGTCCATGACGGGGCCTTTAACTTCGGAAAAATGCAGCTGGATATTCAGTTTTCTCAGTTCATTGTCCAGATCTTCCAGCATTTCCAGCGCACTTAAATCAATGGCACTAATACTGGAACCGTTAATTACCACATGCTCCAGTTCCGGTTTCTGGCTGACTGCATTAATCAGGAAACCTTTTAAGGTATTGGAGTTTAAAAAGGTCAGGTCTTCATCAATCCGGATCGACAGCACTTTGGCCGAGGTGATGACCTGATGACGCTGGATATTACGGAAATGCTGGGTGCCTTCGACCAGTCCAATTTCGGCAATATGCGGCCGGCTAATACGCCACAGCAGCAGAATAAAGGTTGAAACAATCCCGATAATCAGCCCGGTAGAAATATCAATAAATAACACGCCGAAGAAGGTAATCCACATCGCCAGACCATCAGCCTTGGAATAACGCCAAGTGTCGATAAACGGTTTTAGCTCGACCAGTTTCCAGATTGACACAATAATGGTTGCCGCCAGTACAGTCAGTGGCAGATCACGGAAAAAGCCGGTGAAATACAGGCTGACCAGCACAATAAATAAAGATGACAGCACGCCAGCCATGGAGGTTTTGGCACCGGCATCAGCATTGACCACGGTACGTGATAGGCTGCCGGTCACCGGAAAGGCTGAACTGAGGCCGGCCCCAATATTGGCTGCACCCAGGGCAATGAGTTCCTGATTGCTATTCAGCTGGCTACGCTGCTGCAAGGCGGTGGCTTGGGCAATGGATAATGACTCCACAAAGCTGATCATGGCAATCATCGCGGCGCCGGGTAACAGTTGCAGTACCAGCTCCAGATTCCAGAATGGCATCGACAGCGCCGGGAACCCAGATGGAATTTCACCGACGGTTTTAATGCCCACCTGTTGCAGATTGAAAAAATAGACCAGGGCAATGGAGACCACCACCAGTACCAGCGGTAAAGATTTAATGATAAATCCGTTGGCCCCGAGGCGCTGTTTGACTGCTTCCAGATTAAAAAACTTCGGCATGAAGACCAAAAACAGAATGGATGCGATACCAAAGATCAGGCTTTCCCAATGCATCAGGCCGATATATTCAAAGACACTCAGCACAAATTCTGGAATATTGTTGGCTTGTAACGGCACATTAAACAGAAACTTTAACTGGCCCAGTGCAATCAGCAGTGCCGAAGCAATAATAAAGCTTTTAATAACCGGATGGCTGATCAGCTGGATCAGGAAGCCAAAGCGCAGCATACCGAGCAATAGGGAAATGACCCCAACCATCAGCGCCAGCAGACAGGCGGCTTGAATATACACCGGAGAGCCGACTTCAAATAAGGGATTTAAAGTGGCAAAGGTCATCATGGAGATGATGGCCACCGGGCCAATCGAAAGCGTAGGACTGCTGCCGAAAAAGGCATAGATGATCATCGGCAGTACACTGGCATACAGTCCCATCACCGGTGGAAGACCAGCCAGCATGGCATAAGCCATACCTTGCGGCACCAGCATCGCAATGACAATTAGCGAGGCCAGCAGGTCAGATTTCAGGGTCACGGTATTATAATGTTTTAACCATTGCCAGGCGGGTAAACGATCGAGCAGGCGTGACTTAAAATCTGACATATAAAAATCTAAATCATAAATTTAGATATATTATGCATAAAAAATGCTAAGAAATCTGCCTATGCAAAATTTATTAAAGTGGGGTAGCCGGGCAATACAGTCGATAGAGCGTGCTGAGAACTTCAACCAGTTTCGGATCTTTAATGGTGTAATAAATCTGTTTACCGTCTCGGCGGGTGTTCACCACATCACTTTTACGCAACATCATCAGCTGTTGCGACAGGGTCGGCTGGCGAATTTGAGTAATTTCCTCAATTTGCGATACATTCAACTCTTGTTGGGAAAGATGGCAAAGAATCAATAGACGGTCGGTATTGGCAAGCGATTTTAAAATCGTTACGACAGTTTCAGCAGAATCACGCATTACGTCTATTTCAAGACCATCACTCATAGTTAATTTCTCTAAAACACGTTGCTGCTAGTATAGAGCGAGTCGGGGCAAAGCGCTGAATAAAAGCGCCAAAACCCCATTGTTTTTTGTGAATAAATATATCAAATTAACTGATAAGATCGTGTGATTAGTATCACAATAATATCTGAGAATCTGATACTTTATTTTTTACTATACTCTTTAAACTGTTTGATTTCTTTCTCAGAGAACAGCAGCTTATCTGCAATCTGCTGTTGCAGCTCAGGGGCATACCAGCCCAGATAATCTGATATTTCTGTATCAAATTGTGGTTTCAGTTGTAACTGCTGACCTTGCATCTCCAGCAGTCCAAGCTGTTGTAAACTGCCCATAAAGCTCTTTAACGTGGCACTGTCGAAGTAATAACCGCTGTTTAAATTGCCTGACTCTGCCAGCCGTTTAAATACGGTTTTGGCCATTTTTTCCAGCGCTTTTAAATCTAACTGATACGGCTCGGCATATTCCTGCAATAATTGGCTAATCAACACAAAGTTGTTCAGGCTGCTGCGTGCCAGCGTTGCCAGACTGTGCATTGGATGTGTTGATTGGAGTTCAAGCAGCTGAATGTTCTCCGATACCTCAATCCAGCCCAGTTGCTGCATGCTGTCGAGAATACGGTCAATCTGTGCAGGAAGTTCTGTGGCCGACCATTTTAAAAACAGCTCCGATTTCAAGAATGGATATAAGCGGCTGACGTGCTGCTTAAGCTGCGCTGTGGTGATCGCCGGCATATCCTGCACGAGCAGGGCAATCAGTGCCGGTAAGCTTAAGCAGTGCAGAATATTATTGCTAAAGTAGCTGAGTAAAATACGCTGACTCTCGGCCACACGAATCCAGGTCTGGTTATCCTGCTGATAATGCTCAACCTGTTTCAGTTTCAGCGCATATTCAATAATTTCCGGTGCCGACAGCTGGGTGATAATCATGCGATCATCATAATGCGTCGCTTTAAGCAGCTCACGATACTGTTCAATCTGGCGCAGTAAATCATCCTGGCTTAAGGCATGTTGCGGTGCATTCAGCAAGATGGTGGAAATCAGCGAAATCGGGTTAATGACCACCGCTTTATTGATATTTTCCAGAATCTCCCGTGCTGCCTGATCAACCGTGTTGATGACTGGACGTGGCAATTCATCATGAATTGAAAGCTGAATCTGATCGGCCTGATTCTGTTGCAGAATATTGTCCAGGAACACCGGTTCGCCGAAGTTGACATAGACCTGGCCAAATACTTTTTCAATTTTCCGCGCCGAGTTCAAAATGCCCCATAACGATTCAGCTTCTTTGGGCTTGCCATTCAGCTCATTTAAATAAGAGGTACCTTCCATTAGCTTTTCATAGCCAAAATAGGTCGGAATAAAGGCAATCGGTTTGGTGGCACCGCGTAAATGGCTTTGCACCGTCATCGACAGCATGCCTTTTTTCGGTGGCAGCAATAAGCCGGTACGGGAACGGCCACCTTCAATAAAATATTCCAGCGGGGTATTGCGTGACAGCAGGCTGTGCAGATATTCCTTAAATACCGATGTATATAGTGCATTACCGCTAAAGGTACGGCGAATAAAATAGGCACCGCCACCACGTAAAATTTGCCCAACCACCGGTAAATTCAGGTTAATGCCGGCAGCAATATGCGGCACCATCAGGCCACGGTTAAAAATCACATAGGACAGCAGCAGATAGTCAATATGACTGCGATGACACGGCGTATAGACAATTTCATAGTCTTTGGCCAGTTCACGCACGGTATCGAAATGATGCACTTCAATCCCGTCATAGAGCTGGGTCCAGAGTTTGGTCAGTGCCAGCTCGGCAAAGCGTAAAGTCGAATAGGAAAAGTCCGATACAATTTCGGTCAGATAGCTTTTGGCACGGTTTTCTGCCTCAAACATGCTGACTTTTTTATCAATACTTTCTTTACGAATCGCCTGTTGCACCGCCTCGGTTTTCATCAGTTTATTGATCAGGTTGCGGCGGTCGGACAGGTCAGGGCCTAAAATGGCTTCTTTATATTGGTTAAAGTTCTGGTCCAGGGTTTGCACCACAAAATGCGCCGGAGAAAAGTTCGGGCGTTCGGTCTGCGCGGTTTCCAGCAAAGCTCTTAACGATACCGGCTTGTGAAACTCAATATAGTTTTCACGGCCATATAAGGAAATATTCAGGGTTTGTTTCAGCTTGTTCGGTTTGGCCCAGGCATCGGCAAACAGGGCTTTAAACCAGGAATCTTCATATTCCGGCGCACGCCCCCAGAGCACAGTTACCGGCACTAGCTGCACATCCTGATCCGGATGCTGCTGCAAGGCCTCAATTAGACGAATCAGTCGGGCTGAATAATGATAGCTGTCATGCGGATGATCCTGCTCATTCAGTGCCAGCATCGAGTTATCTTCATTGTACTGGCCTAAAATCAGCGGTGAAAATACCGAAGGCAGACCACGTGCTTGCGCTTCTTTATCAATCAGTACGGTATTACTTAAAGAAGCGTCTTGCAGTACATAGCAGATACGGGTATGTAGCTGATTCTGCGCCAGATTCTGTTCCAGTTCGCTGGTGCTGCCCAGGACTTGCGGGGTCACAATCTTATCTAGAATTTTTTGCGTCAGGTTACGATAAATTCGGCTGTAACTCTTGTTAGACATTGCATTCCCTAAATATTTTCATGGGCCGGATGGGCTGTTTTTACAGTAGAACCTGAGGCCGGTGGGCTGACACGGTCGTCAGTCAAGATCAAAATTGAACTAAGTTTACAGCGATTTATAGGCTGGACTGAATAGATTTCATGGGGTGATCACCTAATTTAACGAAAAACTGGCCGTATTTGTGTGAAACTTATTCAGTTTTTATTGTAACCAATCTTAGAGAAATCGAATTTTAAAATTTAAAGAAGCCTGTATGATAGAAGGTGAGGTAAATGAAAAAAGACTTAAGGAAAACATGATGACAACAGATACAGCTTTTACCGCCCCGGACAATTTGGGGATTGCGGTTTATGCCAACAATGCCGAAGCCATTGGCAATACGCCACTGGTGCGCATTAATCGTGTCATTGGCGGGGGAGCCAATGTATTTGCCAAAGTGGAAAGCCGTAATCCGGCATTTTCCGTCAAGTGCCGGATTGGTGCGGCAATGGTGGCCGATGCAGAACAGCGTGGCGCGCTTAAAGCTGGCATGCATATTGTTGAGCCAACCAGCGGCAACACCGGTATTGCGCTGGCTTTTGTAGCAGCAGCCAAAGGTTATCCGATTACTTTAACCATGCCGGCCAGCATGAGTATTGAACGCCGTAAAGTATTAAAAGCGCTGGGCGCCAATCTGGTATTGACCGAACCAGCCAAAGGCATGAAAGGCGCGATTG
Organism: Acinetobacter sp. YH12112; assembly: GCF_013418945.1. Taxonomy (NCBI): domain Bacteria; kingdom Pseudomonadati; phylum Pseudomonadota; class Gammaproteobacteria; order Moraxellales; family Moraxellaceae; genus Acinetobacter; species Acinetobacter sp. YH12112. The sequence continues at coordinate 29,204 of NZ_VPBA01000007.1, forward strand.
AAGAAGCCGAGCGTTTGGTGGCGGAGCAACCGGATGTCTACTTCATGCCGCAGCAGTTTGAAAACCCGGCCAACCCGGACATTCATGAAAAAACCACCGGGGTAGAAATCTGGCAAGCCACAGGCGGTCAGGTCGATATTCTGGTTGCCGGCGTGGGCACGGGCGGTACGCTTACCGGTATTTCGCGTTATTTCGAAAAAGTGCAGAACCAGCCGTTGTATTCGGTGGCGGTTGAGCCGGCAGAATCAGCCATTATTGGTCAGGCCAAACGTGGTGAAGCGATTAGCCCGGCACCACACAAAATTCAGGGTATTGGCGCCAACTTTATTCCTAAAAACCTCGATTTAGACCTGGTTGATGAAGTCATTGCCATTCCAAGCCAGGAAGCAATTGATTTTGCGCGTAAGACGGCAACCCAGGAAGGCATTCTGGTTGGAATTTCCAGTGGTGCTGCGATGGCGGCTGCGGCACAGCTGGCTGCACGTCCAGAAAATGCCGGTAAAAATATTGTGGTGATTTTGCCAGATGGTGGCGAGCGCTATTTATCTTCAGTGCTGTTTGAAGATATTTCTGCCGACTAAGTCTGTCGACTGTAAAAATAGCTAAAAAAGCCCGCCATCGTTGCGGGCTTTTTGATTAGACGTGACTTGATGGTAGCGGATAAATACAGCGTTGACTGACCGCAGCACTTTCCACCTCGAGCACATCCAGCGCGTCCCATTTCAACATCTGCTCGGTAAGCCAGATAAAATCCTGCGCTTGCGGCTGGGCTGACGATTCATCCACCAAACTGCGAATAATATTCTGAATAAAATAATAGCGTTCGACATGGACCTGTGCGGAACAAGGAAACTGGATGATGCCGGCCTCATTTAGCATTTGCCAGACTGCTTGTACATCTTCCAGCTGGTGCAATTCGGCTTGCGCGCGCTGAATGGCAGAGGTCATGGCATTTAAGGTATTCGGATGCTGGGCGGCCCATTCTGCGGTTACCGCCAGCACTTTATCGGCCACTTGCGGAATAACCTGCTGACCCGAGAGCAATATTTTAGAATAGCCCTGTAATTCGGCCTGGGTATTCCAGGGTTCGCCAACACAAAAGCCATCAATCTGCTGCTGGGAAATCGCTTCGACCATATACGGTGGTGGCAGCGTACTGAGCTGAATATTTTTTGCCAGGATCGGGTCGGCCAAGGCCAGCCATTCTCTTAAACAGTAATGATGAATCGAGGTGTGAAACACATGCGCCAGTTGTATCGGGCGTTGCTGATGGGCATTTATCAGTTTTGTGGCGATGTGTGCGGCATCATCTTCCGACTGGATGCCCAGTTCAAAACACAGCGATTGACTCAGGCTGATGTAAGCCTGATTGGTACTTAGCACCAGCGGCGTTTGCAGCGGAATCCCCAGTTGGTCGGTGCCGAGCGCCGCCGCAGGTAACATGGCCGACAGACAATGCGCGGCATCCATAAAACCAAAGGCCAGCCGGTCTCTTAAACTGGCCCAGGACGGTTCTTTTAGCAGTTCGACGTTTAGGCCGGCATCGGCAAAAAAGCCGCGCTGTTTGGCCCATAAAATGGCGACGCAGTCGAGCAAAGGAATATAGCCAATCTGAAGTTCGGTTTTTTCTAAGTTATGCATGGCTAATCCTTAAATTGGTTTTGCAGGAGTTGCTGGGCATCGAGCAGGCGCCGTGCCATTTCACCAATGGTCATCCGGTGGCTCATGGCATTTTTGCGTAGCAGGCCAAAGGCATCTTCTTCGCTTAAGGCATGCATCTGCATCAGCAAGACCTTGGCTTTTTCGACATCTTTACGGTCGGCCAGTTTGCCTTTGGTTTCTTCCAGATCGTGCAGCAGCTTTTTGTGTTTTTTAAACTGCTCGATGGAAATTTCCAGAATGCTGTCCAGCTTGGCCGGATCAATCCCATCGACAATATAGGCAGTAACACCGGCATCAATGGCATTTTTGATGGTGTCTTTGTGGCTGTTTTTGGTGAACAGCACGGTCGGTAAATCAAACTGGCTGACGCAGCTTTCAATAATGTCCCGATGCGGATGGTCCATATCCAGCAGAATTACATCGGCATGCAATTGCTGTAAATGGAACATATTGGAATGATTGATAATTAAACAGGCAACCACCTCAAATTCATGCTGAATCAAGGAGGCTTTGATGAACTCTGCGCGCTCGAGATCATCATCAATTAACGCGATTTTCAGTTTTGGCATGCAACTCTCAATAGAGTCTGTACAACGATTGCTTTTAATAATGCAAAGATGGTGCCAAACCCAAATTTATTGAAATAAAACCTTTAAAATCAAAAATTAAATCTGAACTTAACAGGAAGATGCACTTGCATGAAACAAAACGCACCAAGATAAGGCAGCGAGCTTTAAAAAATACAACAGGAGCCTGCCAGAACCGTGAAATCGGGATGCCACTCGCATCTGAATACCTTCACCCAGAATAGATAACCCTCAAAACCCAATAAAAAACAGCAAGCTAATGGGCTTTTCTAAAAAGTTGGCACACTATCTGCATTATTCCAGCTGAGTCAAAGAAGACTCCCAAAATTTGAAAGACGGCCAACGACGTCCGCTCTGTTCGAATCTGTTATGCAGCTATCCGTATAGCAGGTTAACCCACACGTTCAGTTCAGGTAGGAGATGGTCATGTCTTCAAATTTGCAAGCGAATAAAGCGACAAAAATAAGTCTATTTAACTTTAAAACTTCAGCGATGAGAGCCTTCCATATGAGTTGGCTCGCATTTTTTGTCTGTTTCTTTGCCTGGTTTGCCTGCGCACCGTTAATGCCAGTCATTGCCGGCGAGTTCAACCTAACCAAAGATCAGATCGCCAATATCAATATTGCCGCGGTGGCCATCACCATTCTGGTCCGTTTAATTGTCGGGCCGCTGTGTGATAAATACGGCCCGCGCAAAACCTATACCGCCTTGCTAATTATCGGCAGTATTCCGGTGTTTGGGGTGGCAGCTTCCAACAGTTATGAATCCTTCCTGTTTTTCCGTTTGCTGATTGGCGCCATTGGTGCCAGCTTCGTGATTACCCAATATCACACCAGCATCATGTTTGCACCGAATGTGGTGGGAACAGCCAATGCCACTACGGCAGGCTGGGGCAATGCCGGCGGCGGCGCTACCCAGGCACTGATGCCTTTGCTGTTATCTGCCTTGGTCATGTTTGGGGTCGAGCAAGCCATGGGCTGGCGTATTGCCTTGCTGGTACCGGGCATCATGATGATTATTGTCGGCATCCTGTACTGGAAACTGACTCAGGACTGTACCCAAGGCAACTTTAAAGAGTTACGCGAACAGGGCATTCAGGTCGGCAGCGACAAAAAAGGCGGTATGGCGATTCTGCTGCATGCTGCACGTAACTACCGCGTCTGGATTTTATTTGGTGCCTATGCTGCCTGTTTCGGGATTGAAATCTTTATTCACAACATTGTGGCGATGTATTACGTCGAACACTTTAGCTTTGGCCTGAAAGAAGCCGGTATGGCGGCGGGCATCTTCGGTTTGCTGGCCCTGTTTGCCCGTGCATTGGGCGGCATTGTCTCTGACAAGGTGGCACTAAAAAGCGGTCTGGATGGGCGTACCAAAGTGCTGTTTGCCATGATTTTAATGGAAGGCTTGTTCCTGATTCTGTTCTCGCAAATGAACAGTGCCATGCTGGCCATTTTAGTCATGACCATTTTTGCCCTGTTTACTCACATGGCTTGCGGCGCGACCTATGCACTGGTGCCATTTATTGACCGCGATGCACTGGGCGGTGTGGCCGGCATTATTGGTGCCGGTGGGAACGTCGGCGCAGTCGCCGCAGGCTTCCTGTTAAAAGGCGTACTGGATATTCAGACCTGCCTGATGGTTCTGGGCGGACTGGTGGTAATTGCCGCAAGTTTTGTCCTGATGATTCGCTTCTCGGTGGAGCATAAAGAAAAAGAACAACGCCTATTCGAACAGGCCATTGTTGAACGCAATAACGCAGCCTAAGCCAACACAGAATATTATTGAGGAGAACTGTATGAAACTTGTCATGATTGGCCACGGTATGGTCGGCCACAAATTTATCGAATCGGTTTTGGAAACTGCGGGCGATGAAGTTGAAATCACCATTTTGGCAGAAGAACCGCGTTTGGCTTATGATCGCGTACATTTAACTGAATACTTCACCGGCAAGTCTGCCAAAGACCTAAGTCTATGCCGCAGTGACTTCGCCGATGCCTATGGCATTGATCTGCGCCTCAATACCAAAGCCACGGATATTGACCCGGTACATAAACTGGTCACCACCAATCAGGGTGATGTGATTGCCTATGACAAACTGGTACTGGCGACGGGCTCTTATGCCTTTGTGCCACCTATTCCGGGCAATGACCGTGAAAACTGCTTTGTTTACCGCACTATTGAAGATCTGGATGCAATTAAAGCCGCTAGTCTGAATGCCAAATCTGGTGTCGTGATTGGTGGCGGTTTACTTGGTCTGGAAGCAGCCAAAGCCTTAAAAGACCTAAATCTGGAAACCCATGTAGTCGAGTTTGCGCCGCGTCTGATGGCGGTGCAGGTTGATGACCTGGGCGGTAAGGTGCTGCGCAGCAAAATTGAAGATCTGGGCGTGAAAGTCCATACCCAGAAAGCCACCTCCTCAATTGAAGATGGCGCGTCGGCCAAGCATGTGATGAAGTTTGGTGATGGCGCTGAACTGGAAACCGATATCATCCTGTTTTCTGCCGGGATTCGTCCACGTGATGAACTGGCGCGCCAAAGCGGACTCAGCATTGGCGAGCGCGGCGGGATTGTGATTAATGATTACTGTCAGACTTCCAATCCGGATATTTATGCGATTGGGGAATGTGCGCTGTGGCAAAACAAGATTTACGGTCTGGTCGCACCGGGCTATGACATGGCTCGAATTGCCGCCAAGCATGTGATGCAGCAAAACCCGAACTGCTTTGCTGGCGCCGACATGAGCACTAAATTAAAGCTGATGGGTGTGGATGTGGCATCTATTGGTGATGCACATGCCATGACTCCAAATTCACTCAGCTATTTTTATGCCGATGAAGATGCGCTGATCTACAAGAAAATTGTGGTTAATGCGGAAAAAAACCGATTGCTGGGTGCGGTGCTGGTTGGCTGTGCCAAAGAATATAACGATCTACTGCAAATGATGCTGAATGGTCTGGCAGTTCCAGAACAGCCAGAAAGCCTGATCATGCCGGGCTTTGCCGAGTCAGGTGCCAAAGCCGGTGGCAGCGGTGTCGATTTGCTGCCAGACAGCGCCACCATCTGTTCCTGTAATAACGTGTCTAAAGCCGATATCTGCCAGGCGATTGAAGCCGGTTCAACTTCACTCGGTGCACTGAAGAAATGTACCCAGGCCGCAACTGCTTGTGGGGGCTGTGCACCTTTAGTGACTCAGGTATTAAAAGCCGAATTGCAGCGTCAAGGGGTGACGGTCAATAACCATCTTTGTGAACACTTTGCCTATTCGCGTCAGGAACTGTATCACCTGGTGCGTGTGAACGAGATCAAGACTTTTGAAGATTTAATCCAGCAACATGGTCACGGTCTGGGCTGTGATATCTGTAAACCAACTGTGGCCAATATTCTGGCCTCCTGCTGGAATGACTTTGTGCTAAAACCAAGTCATGCCGGCCTGCAAGATAGCAATGACTACTATCTGGGCAATATCCAGAAAGATGGTTCTTATTCGGTGGTCCCACGAATGGCCGGTGGTGAAGTGACTCCAGATGGCCTGATTGCCATTGGCCAGATTGCCAAGGAATACGGCCTGTACACCAAACTGACCGGTGGTCAGCGCGTGGATATGTTTGGGGCGCAGGTACATCAGTTACCGGAAATCTGGCAAAAACTGATTGATGCCGGTTTTGAATCGGGTCATGCCTACGGCAAGTCACTGCGTACCGTGAAATCTTGCGTGGGTAGCACCTGGTGCCGTTATGGCGTGGATGATTCAGTTGGTTTGGCGATTTTCCTGGAAAACCGCTACAAGGGCCTGCGCTCTCCACACAAACTGAAAATGGCGGTATCGGGCTGTACCCGTGAATGTGCCGAAGCACAAAGTAAAGATGTCGGGGTGATTGCCACTGAAAAAGGCTGGAACCTGTATGTTTGCGGCAACGGCGGCATGAAACCGCGTCATGCTGAACTGCTGGCTTCCGATCTGGATACCAGCACCTTAATCAAATACATCGACCGTTTCTTTATGTTCTACATTCAAACCGCAGACCGTTTACAACGTACTTCAGTCTGGCGTGACAACCTCGAAGGCGGGCTGGATTATCTGAAAGATGTGATTGTGCACGATTCCTTAGGTCTGGCCGAAGAACTAGAACGCCGCATGCAGCATGTGGTGGGTACTTATCAGGATGAATGGCGCACCGCGATTGAAGATCCGGAAGTACGCAAACGCTTCAAGACCTTTATCAATGCCAAAGCCGAGCAGCAGCACGATCCGCACATCCAGTTTGCCACCGAGCGTGGGCAGATTCGCCCGAAAACGGCAGCCGAGCGTGATGAAAGCCGGATTCCGGTGATGCAGGCATAACCTTCAAGATCAAGACGCATCTTCTAAAGCAAATCCGCCAGAAAAACCAAATGGGATATGCAGCAGAAGATGCCAAAGCACAGGATAACGATGATGACAATTTTAAAAGATATGAATGAATTGGATTGGGTAGAGGTCTGTCATCTGGAGGAGATTACACCACATACCGGGGTGGCAGCCTTGGTGGAAGGCCAGCAGATTGCAATTTTCCGTGTGGGGCAGGAACAGCGTGTTTATGCCCTGAGTAATCAGGACCCGTTTAGCGGCGCCAATGTGATGTCGCGCGGTATTCTGGGTGATTTGCAAGGTGAGCGTGTGGTGGCATCACCAATCTATAAACAGCATTTCAGTCTGGCCACCGGCCGCTGTCTGGAAGATAAAGACCAGAAATTACTGGTGTTTCCAAGCAAAATTGAACAGGGCCGGGTTTTTGTCAGTCCGACCGCACAAAAAACCTATATCACCAATAATGGCGTGCAACAGGAAAAAATGAAGCTGGTGCTGGTGGGTAATGGTCTGGCGGGCATGCGCTGTCTGGAAGATTTGCTGGATATGGCACCTGATCGTTACGAGATTACCGTGATTGGCGAAGAACCGTGGGGCAACTACAACCGGATTATGCTGTCCCCGGTCTTGGCCGGTGATAAAACGGTGGACGATATCATGCTGCATCCGCATGCCTGGTATGCCGAAAAAGGTATTCAGCTGATTGCCGGTGATGCTGCGGTGAAAATTGATCGTCCACGCAAGCAAGTCTTCACCCAGTCGGGGCAGGTGGTGAATTATGACCGGCTGATTTTAGCCACTGGCTCGCAGCCCTTTATTCCACCAATTCCGGGCACAGAGCTGGACGGTGTGCTCAGCTTCCGCGATATCTATGATGTGAACCGGATGCTGGAATATTGCGAACAGAAACGAAATGCTGTGGTTATTGGTGGTGGTTTACTTGGACTTGAAGCGGCCTATGGTTTGAAACAGCGTGGCATGAACGTTACCGTGCTGCATCTGATGGACCGTATTATGGATCGTCAGCTGGATAGCAAAGCCAGCCTGATGCTGAAAAACAGTATTGAAGAAAAAGGTATTCATGTACTGACCGAAGCCAATACCGAAATGCTGCTTGGTGAAAATGGCCATGTCACACAAGTCCGGCTAAAAGATGGCACGCTGCTCGATGCCGATCTGGTGGTGTTTGCGGTAGGAATCCGTCCGAATATTGCACTGGCGCAAAGTGCCGGCCTGCGCTGTCAGCGTGGGGTGCTGGTCAATGACACCATGCAAAGTTATGACCCGAGTATTTATGCAGTCGGTGAGTGTATCGAACATCGTGGTCAAACTTTTGGTCTGGTGGAACCGCTGTGGGGCCAAGCCTTTATTTGTGCCTCGCATCTGGCAGAACACGGTAGCTTGACCTTTAAGGCACCTACTGTTCCGACCCAGCTCAAAGTCAGTGGTTGTGATGTGTTCTCGGCCGGTAATTTTGAACCGGAAGATGATTTTGAAGACATTGTCCTGAAGGATGAAAAACGTCAGATTTATAAACGCATCATCATCCAGAAAGACAAAGTCATTGGTGCAGTACTGTTTGGTGATACCGAGGATGGTGCATGGTATGCCGAGCTGATTGTAGATCAGACACCAATCACTTCGATTCGGAATAAACTGCTATTTGGTCGGGATTTTGCATTAAAGAAAGCAGGGTAATTAGATCTCTGTAATTAGTACTTCATAAGAAGGATGTCATAGCCTCAAATGGAGTGCTAAAACAACTGTTTACGTGTAGGCACTCCCTTACTTTTGAAAGATCAAAAGTAACAAAAATCTTAGATTCCCATACATTACGTCCTGTAATGATGGGAATCGGTGGCATCCATGCCACCTCACGATAGTGAATGCTTACACAAATTTCGTATTTCAAATAAAGCCAAGATAAAAATCGGAATTACGTGAATTTAGATAATTAAGGAGCACAGCAGCAATGAATAGTATCCCAGTGGTGGAACTGCATAGCTCCACAGAATTAAAAACGATGACTACGCAAACCACCTGTCCTTATTGTGGGGTTGGTTGTGGGGTTAAGGCCCATGTCAGCCATTCACCACAGGGCGTGCAGGTGAAAGTCGAAGGCGATGTACAGCATCCGGCCAACTTTGGCAAACTGTGTATTAAAGGCAGCAATCTGGCCGATACCTTGGGGCTAGAGACACGGGTATTAACCCCAATGCTGGGCCGTAAGGACAACCGTCAGCCAACAGACTGGCAGACTGCCACCACCGAAATTGCGCAAAAATTCCAGCATTGTATTGAGCAATATGGCCCGGAAAGTATTGCTTTTTATGTTTCGGGGCAATTGCTGACCGAAGACTATTATGTGGTCAATAAATTCGTCAAAGGTTATTTGGGCACGGCTAATATTGATACCAACTCGCGGCTGTGTATGTCTTCTGCGGTGGCGGCGCATAAACGGGCCTTTGGTGAAGATCTGGTGCCTGCCAGCTATGCAGATTTTGAACAGACCGAGATGGTGGTGCTGGTCGGTTCCAATACTGCCTGGTGCCATCCGGTTCTGTATCAGCGCATGATGCAGGCCAAAGAACAGCGCAATCTGTTTGTGGTGGTGGTCGACCCACGCTTTACCGCGACCTGTGAAGCGGCCGATTTACATTTGCCGATTATGCTCGGGCAAGATGTGGCGCTGTTTAACGGCTTGCTGCAGTACTTACAGCAAAACGGTCATCAGGACCACAATTTTACCGCTGCCTATACCGAAGGCTTGCAGCAGGCGTTAGAAGCCAGCGCCGCGGAGCAGCAGCTGGAAAATGTGGCAGCGCGTACCGGGATTTCCGCCGAGAAATTACAGCTATTTTTTGAAAAATTTGCCCAGACTGACAAAGTCATGACCCTGTTTTCGATGGGGGTGAACCAGTCTTCACAAGGGGTCAATAAAGCCAACAGTATTATCAATTGTCATCTGTTGACCGGCAAAATTGGCAAGCCGGGCGCAGCACCGTTTTCCATGACCGGACAACCGAATGCCATGGGCGGGCGTGAAGTGGGTGGACTGGCCAATATGCTGGCCGCGCATCTGGATCTGGATCAGCCAGCCCATCAGCAGCTGGTACAACAGTTCTGGAACAGTCCAAAAATTGCCACCCAAGCGGGGTTAAAAGCGGTCGATCTGTTTGAGGCGGTAGAAGCCGGGAAAATCAAGGCACTGTGGATTATGGCCACCAATCCGGTGGTGAGTTTACCCAATGCCGATCAGGTCAAACGCGCCTTGGCGCAGTGTGAATTCGTAGTGGTCTCTGATATCTGTCAGGATACGGATACTACTCAATATGCTGATGTATTACTTCCAGCTTTAGGCTGGGGCGAAAAAGATGGAACTGTCACCAATTCGGAACGCCGTATTTCAAGGCAACATGCCTTTTTAGATGCGCCGGGTGAAGCCAAAGCTGACTGGTGGGCGATCAGTCAGGTGGCCAAGGCCATGGGCTTTCGCGGTTTCGATTATCAGCATGTGCATGAGATTTTTCTGGAACATGCGGCTTTATCGGCCTGTGAAAATGGTCCGGTGACACAGCGTCAGGACTATCCGCTATTTCGCTACTTTAATTTAAGCGGTCTGAGCCAGCTAAGCCTGCAACAGTATGAACAGCTGCAGCCGTTGCAATGGCCAGTATTAACGCCTCAGCAGAATCCACCGGTGGAACAGCTGTTTACCCAGGGACAGTTTAGTTTTCCAAATGGCAAAGCCCGTTTTATTGCCACTCAGGCCATCGACCCGGTACATGGCGCTTGTGAAGATTATCCTCTCATTCTGAATACTGGCCGGATTCGTGACCAGTGGCACACCATGAGCCGTACCGGTTTATCGGCCAATTTAAGCACTCACAAAGCCGAGCCCTATTGTGAAATTCACCCCAATGATGCACTGAAATATGGCCTGAAAGATGGGGAACTGGTGGAGCTGAAATCCCGCTGGGGCAGCTGTGTATTGCGGGTTGAAGTCTCGACTGGTATTCGTCGTGGTCAGCTGTTTGCGCCTATTCACTGGAATGATCAGGTCGCTTCCGATGCGCGAATTGGAAAAGTGGTCAATCCGGTGGTGGATGTCATTTCTGGCGAACCGGAATTTAAACATACCCCGGTCAGCATCCAGCCATTTTATACCGACTGGCAGGGCGTGCTGTATATTCGCCATGGGCATGAAGCGGCAGTTCAGATTACTTTGGCGCAGGTAGCGTGGTGGAGCAAGATTCAGACCGCCAAAGCGGTTCGTTATGAACTGGCCGACCGGAAAAAATTTAAACATACCGCCGCACAGATTAAACAGCTGCTGCAGCTGGAAGATAGCCGCTTTGAATGGCTGCAGCTGGAAGATCCATCGGCATTCATCAGCCATAGTGTGGTGTTACAGGACGGGATTTTAATTGCCAGCCTGTATATTGCGCCCAACGCTTTATTGCCCGATCGGGACTGGGTTGCCAGCCTGTTTAAACGTGAGCGTTTAAGTGCCACGCATCGCAAAGCCTTGCTGGCCGGACAGGCGATGTCGGTACAGAACAATGAAGGACCGCTGGTATGTAGCTGCTTTAAAGTTGGCAAAAACCGCATTATCCAGACCATTCGGGAGCAGCAGTTAAGCCATGAAAAACAGATCACGGCCTGTTTAAAAGCTGGCGGCAATTGTGGCTCATGTTTACCGGAAATCCGTGGGCTGATTAAAGCCTGTCAGATGGAGGAAATGCCATGAATCGCAACTCCACCACCATTCAGATGGATTATCCTGCCACGGATCTGGTCATTCTTGCGGGCGGCCAAGCCCGCCGCATGAATGGCGTGAACAAGCTGCTGCAAAAGTTTGATGATGACATCCAGCTGCTCAAAATCCAGCGGCGCTTTAAAACGGAAATTCAGCAATTGTGGATCAATAGCCATCGTGATCGTTCTATTTACGCCAGATTGCTGCCGCATCTGCATTGTTATCATGATGATGAAGGCGGTTTTTTAGGCCCATTGATGGGCATGAAAAGCGCCTGGGGCCATGTACAGGCCGATTATGTGCTGTTTATTCCCTGTGATGTGACCTATATTCCGCCCGATGTGCTGCCACGGTTGCATCAGCGTCTGGCCAGACAGCCGCAGGCCGACGTGGCCTATGTGATGATGAACGGACAGGCGCTGTATCCATTTTGTCTGATGAAACGCAGCAGTTTGCCCACACTTCGCGCGCATCTTGCACAACATCAGCGCAGTTTAAAGCACTGTTTCGCAGAAATGCATGCTCAGGTGGCAAAATTTAAAAATCGTGCGCTATTTTTTCACAGTATTAACTCGCTGGATGAACTGCAACAGTATCGTCAGCTGAAATTTCTTTAAAAATCATCTCATTTCTTCGCTTCTAGCATGTGCTGGGCAGAATTTAAACACTCTCTTTATTAAAAGCCCAAAGTTGGAACATTAATTGCAAATTTAAGCCTAAAGCGCGGCATGTGATCCGTGCAAACCTATTGCCTATTGCACAGCCATGAAGCAATTACCCAGAGGATAACAGGCGTGATCAATCCCCAGATTCCCGTGAGACCCGCATATTTTCAGGATCAGTTTGGCCGGAGCAAACGCAAACTGCGGATTTCTGTGACCGATCGCTGCAATTTTAAATGCGTCTACTGTATGCCTGAACATCCTGAATGGATGAAGAAACATCAGTTGCTGAGTTTTGAAGCCTTGCTGCAGTTTTGCCAGTTGATGGTTGAGCAGGGGATTCAGCATATCCGGATTACCGGCGGCGAACCGTTGATGCGTCAGGGGGTGGTGCATTTTATCCGGGATTTACAGCCGCTACGCCAATTGGGCTTGGCGCGAATTTCCATGACCACAAATGGCCATTATTTAAGCCACTATGCGCAGGAATTAAAACAGGCCGGTCTGGATGATTTAAATATCAGCCTCGACAGTTTAGATCCGCAGCAGTTTTTTACGCTAACCCAAAAACAGTTAAAGCCGGTACTTGACGGGATTCAGGCCGCCCAGCAGGCGCATTTGCCTGTCAAACTAAATAGCGTGCTCATTAAAGGCATTAATGACGACCAGATGGTGCCACTTTTGCAGTGGAGCAAAGCCGAGCAGATTGCGCTACGTTTTATTGAATTTATGCCGCTGGATGGTGATGGACGCTGGAGCGCCGCGCATGTAGTGACGGAACAGGAGATTTTGCAACGCCTAAGCCTGCATTTTCCGGTCGAAGCCATCCACAGCCAAGGCGCGAATCCGGCACGGGAATATCGGGTCGATGGCCACCCGGTAGGGATTATTTCCACCATCAGCCATGCCTTTTGCGGCCAGTGTGACCGGTTGCGTTTAAGTGCCCAGGGCGAATTGTATAACTGTCTGTTTGCCGAACAGCCTGTGCCGTTAAAAGCGCTGATTGAACAGCTGCAGACTCATACGGCGCCCGTGGCACGTGAGCAGTTACTGCAGCAATTACAAAGCTATATCTGGCAGAAAAAAGCCGGCTTTCATGCCATTCATTCTCAAGCCACAACCACTGCCGGGAGCGCCCGGAAAATCAGCATGTATATGATTGGAGGTTAAGTATGCACGATATCCTGATTCAGATTGAAGCCTTTGGCGCTGTAAAACAGGCGCTGCCAGAAACTATTCAGATGCAGTGCCTGCCCGGTACGGCCATTGCGGACTTGTTGCTGCAGTTAAACCACAGTTATCCGGCGGCGGCAGCTCTGGTCGAGCGGTGTGCCTGCGCGATTGGTGAAGATATTGTGCCGCGCCAGCAGACCTTGCAGCACAGTACCACGCTGGTGTTGCTGTCACCGGTGGCAGGAGGTTAAACGATGCAACATCTAAAACAGTTTGCCCGGATTCAGGATATGCCACTCAGCCAGTCCAGCTTCGATGAGATTCAGCACTTTCCCGAATGTGGTGGCATTGGCATTTTTGTGGGCACAGTTCGCAACCATCATGAAGGTAAGGCAGTGCAGTCGCTGAAATATACCGCCTATGCACCGGTGGCAGAAAAAATGATCCGGCAGATTGAGCAGGAAATTCAGCAGCAATATGGCGTGTCTTATGTGCGGGTCATCCACCGGATTGGGGATTTAGCCATTGGTGAAACCGCAATTATTGCCATGGCGTATGCGCCGCATCGCCGTGAAGCCTTTCAGGCCTGCGAGGTGGCGGTAGAGCGGGTCAAACATGAAGTCCCGGTCTGGAAAGAAGAATTTTATTGCGATGGCAGCAGCCAGTATGTCGAAGGCTGTTGTATTCGTAAAGATCATCCGCCAGTGGAAGCGAATACGCATACCGAGTGCTGCAATCACCCCCATGCAGGCGAAAACGCCTATCAATGGCCGCTTTAAATTTGATGTTAAGCCTAATTTTTTAAATCAATAATTCCGGAATAAAGTCATGAAAAATGTAGGCATGAAAGCCGAAACCTATCGTACTGCGGTGGCCAGTGCCATTTTATATGCGCCGCCGCACTGTATCGAGCTGCTGCGTCAGGGCAATACTGAAAAAGGCGATGCGCTGAAAACCGCGCGTATTGCCGGTATTCTGGCGGCCAAACGTACCGATGAGCTGATTCCGCTATGCCATCCTTTACCCATTTACCGGGCCGATGTGGATTATGAACTGCATGAACAGCATGTCGAGATTATTGCCACGGTAGAAACTATTGGTCCGACCGGTGTCGAGATGGAAGCCTTAACCGCAGCCAGTCTGGCCGGACTGACCTTATACGACATGCTGAAACCGCATTGTGAACCGGAAGATTTGTGTCTGGATCAATGCAAATTACAGCAGAAAAAAGGCGGTAAATCCCATTTTAGCCGGGTCTTGGCGCAGCCGATGCCAGCCTCGGTGATTGTGCTGTCCGATACCGTCGCCGCGGGTAAAAAACCGGATACCGCCGGCCAGAATATTCTGGAAATATTGGCAGAGGCCAATTTCCAGCAGCTTCAGTATCAGGTGATTCCGGATAGCCCGGAACAGCTGCTGGCTTTAATTGAACAGCAGAAAAATCAGTATCCGCTGATTTTAACCGTCGGCGGCACCGGTCTTGGCCCGAAAGATTTAACTGTAGAAACCCTGGCTCCGCTATTAGAACGGGAAATTCCGGGGCTGATGGAAGCCTCGCGCAGTTTTGGCCAGAAACGCACGCCGTATGCGGCTTTAAGCCGTGGAGTGGCTGGCTATATTGAAAATAGTCTGGTGATGACTTTACCGGGCAGCCGTCAAGGCGCGAAGGAATCCTTGCTGGCGGTATTACCGGCCTTGGTGCATGTCTTTGATGTGCAGAAAAATATTCCACATGCAGGAGGCTATCAATAATGTCAGGCTGTGGTGCAGAAAGCGGGCTGATCAGTCTGGATCAGGCGTTGGACAAGATAATTGCGGCAACGCCCTGTCTGGAGGTGGAAACCCTGCAGCTACAACAGGGCTTGCATCGCTATTTAGCTGAAGATATTTATGCGGGGATTGATCTGCCTTTATTTTCCCAAAGTGCAGTCGATGGTTATGCCCTGTGTAGCGATGGAGAGATAGCGCCAGGCGCGCAGTTCCAGCTGGTCGGTGAAATCCGGGCAGGTCAATCAGCCGATGTGACGCTGCAGCGTGGACAGGCGATGCGTATTTTTACCGGCGCGCCCATTCCTGCCGGTACCACCACGGTGGCACGTCAGGAAATTGTGCAGCGGATGTCGAGCCATCTGGTTCAGCTAGAGACTGCGCTCAAACTGCATGCCGATATCCGGGATGTGGGCGAAGAAATTAGCCAAGGTCAGTTACTGGCATCAGCCGGACAATATTTAAATATCGGCGCAATTGCCGCCTTAAGCATGGCCGGTATTGATCAGGTACAGGTCTATCAGCAGCCTAAAGTTGCCGTGCTGATTACCGGCGATGAAGTCGCGCAGTCGGCTGCAGATCTGCAAGCAGGAAAAATTTTTGATGCCAATGCGCCTTTAATTGCATCCTGGTGTCAGGCACGGCATCAACCTGTGCATATTGTGCATCTGGAAGATAATGAAATTGCCTTAATCCGATACTTTCAGCAACTTCAGGAGGAGTACGATGTCATCATCAGCACTGGCGGAATTTCGGTTGGTGATTATGATTTTATCCGTCCGGTGGCTTTAAATGCAGGCTTTGAGCAGGTGTTCTGGAAAGTGAAACAGAAGCCGGGGAAACCGGTTTTTTTTGCCAAATACCGAAAATCGGCTAACAAATTTTGTCACTTATTGGCATTGCCGGGCAATCCTGCGGCGGTATATGTTGGAATGTCGATCTATACGCAAACTTTATTAGAAGTATTACAAGGGCAAAGTCAGCCGCCCGCGTGGTGGACAGGGCAAATACAACATGACTTAAAGCCCGATGCGAGAGAAAGGATTTTAAGAATGGCCGCCTGTTTTGAAGATGGGGTGTTGAAACTGCACAGTTTAGCCAAGCAGCAGTCGCATATGCTCAGTAATCTGATGTATGCCAACTGTCTGGTGCGTGTGCCGGCCCATCAGCCGATTCAAAAAGGCCAATGCTTAAAGGGAATATTCATACAGCATTGAGGGAGTGCGTTTTGAAGACCATCCAACTTGGTTTAATCTGTGTCGCCTTGTGCTTAAGCACATTCAGTCGAGCCAATTCCGTTCAGGTGTATGCAGCTGCAAGTCTGGGCCCGGCATTGACGGATGTGATTCGGCATTATCAGTTGCAACATCCAGAAGCCAAGATTGTACCGGTTTTTGGCACTTCATCAACCTTGGCCAAACATATTGTCCGCGGTGCAAAAGTCGATCTTTATTTCCCGGCCGATCAGGACTGGATGACCTATCTGGTGAAACGCAACAAGGTCAAAGCCAGTCAGGTCAAACCAATTATTTATAATCAGCTGGTGGCAATTGCCCTAAAAGATGCCCGGATTCCGTTTCGGGCGCATCCTACCTTTAATTTTCCTCAGGCATTTACAGGGCGGCTATGTACCGGACAGGTCGATTCGGTGGCGGTTGGAAAATATGCCAAACATAGTCTGACCAAGCTGGGCTGGTATAAACGGCTGGAAAAACGCATTATTGGCGCGTCGGATGCCCGGGCTGCTTTGGCCTTTGTCGAGCGCGGTGCCTGTCAGGTCGGCATTGTTTATCGCAGTGATGCGGTCAGCAGCGATAAAGTAAAAGTGCTGGGCACGTTTCCGGTGCAAACCCATCCGGACATTCTCTATACCGTGGCTTTAACCAAACAGGGCGAAAAGAATCGTCAGGCGATCAAGTTCGGGCGCTATTTGGGTAGCGCCGCGGCTCACAAGATTTTTGTTCAACATGGTTTTCGCCCCTAGGTTGCTGCTTTGATGCTGAGTCCCGAAGAACTAAGTGCCTTGTATCTGTCTGCCAAAGTGGCCAGTGTTGCGACCTTGTTTTGCCTGCCATTTGCAATTTGTCTGGGCTGGATGCTGGCACGCTATGAATTTCGCAGCAAGTTTTTGATCGAAGCCATGTTACAACTGCCGATGGTTTTGCCGCCGGTAGTGTTGGGCTATGCATTACTGGTGCTGTTTAGTCCGCAAGGTTGGATTGGGCAGGTTTTGGCCCCCTGGGGTATTGAGCTGGCATTTAACTGGAAAGGTGCAGTAGTGGCCGCCATGCTGGTTGCATTTCCCTTGCTGGTTCAACCGATTCGTTTGTCTTTTCAAATGTTGAATCCACAGCTGGAACAGGTGGCGGCCTCACTTGGGGCTGCGCCGCTGAAAGTCTTTTTCAGTATTAGCTTACCGCTGGTGCTGCCCGGGATTCTTATGGGCAGTATTCTGGGCTTTAGCCGCAGTCTGGGTGAATTTGGTGCCACCATTACCTTTGTTGGCAATATTCCGGATGAAACCCGCACCATTCCCATCGCTATTTATACGCTCATTCAACAGCCCGATGGTGAAGCCGCTGCCATGCGTCTGGTGCTGTTATCTACCGGCTTGGCTTTTGCCGCCTTGCTGGCCAATTATTTTATTTTGCACAGATATCAACGTAAATTGGGGCAAAGCTGATGCTGGATTGTCAGATCGATTATCAAAATGCGCAGTTCAAATTACAGCTGCAGCTGACCTGTGCAGAGCAGATTGTCGGAATTCTGGGGCCCTCCGGTTCCGGGAAAACCAGCTTTTTGCATTTGCTGGCCGGGCTGTTACGGCCGCAACAGGGCCGGATTGTGCTGAATCACCGTTTATTGCTCGATACCCAGCAGCAGATATTTGTGCCCGTGCATCAACGTAAAATTGCCCTGATTTTCCAAAAGGCCCTGTTATTTCCGCATTTGAATGTTGAGCAGAATTTAAGATATGCAGAAGGTTTACAGCCGTTGACACAGCGTAAATTTGAATTTGAGCAGATTGTCGAGCTGTTAGAACTGTCCAGGCTGATTCGACGCAAAGCGCATCAATTATCCGGCGGGGAAGCACAGCGCGTTTCGATTGGCCGGGCTTTATTGTCTGCACCGCAGTTATTGCTGCTGGATGAACCTTTAAGCGGACTGGATCAGCAGTTAAAACAGCAGATACTGCCATTTTTAAAACGCATTCAGCGCGAATTGCAGCTGGGCATGATTTATGTGACCCATCATCCGGAAGAACTGCTGGAACTTCAGGCCACGGTGTATCAAATGCAAAAAGTGCAGGGCATCAGCAGTTTGCAACGGGACAAGGTAGTACCTTTGATTCAGCCGGTTTTTTAAAGCTGGGCAATCTGCTGTTGCAGCTGCTCCAGCTGCTCGGTTAACTGTTTCATCATGATTTGCGCAATCCGGGAAAGCTGTCGTTTCGGTGCCACACACAGGGCCAGCGTCAGTGGATATAAACCTTTGTCCTGAACCGGTTTAAAGATGGCTGTTTGATGCTCCAGGAGCGGCAGAGCATCTAAATAACTCATTAGCCCCAGGCCCAAATTCTGCTTTAACAATGACATTAACATACGAATGTCATTACATTCGATGCGGCTGCGCGGACTAAACTGATGGTGCTTATACAGCGCGCTGACATATTCATGAATAATCAGCGGTGGTGCTGGCATTAAATGGGCATAAGGCAAGGTATCGGAAAAATACAGCGGTGTTTGTTCTGCCAGAGGATGCTCAACTGGAATCACAAAACCCAGCGGAATTTCTACAAAAGCCACCACCTCTAAATGCGGATGTGCTTGCGGATTCAGCAGCAGGCCAAAATCCAGCTCCGCGGCCTGAATCATCTGCGCGACTTTTTCACTGTCCAGCACATGCACGAGAAAATCAATCCAGAGATAATGCTGGCTCATGTGTTGCATCGACTGCAGCACAAAACTTTCGCTGAGCGCTGAAATTAAGCCAAATTCAATGCTGCCACGATGCAGGCCCTGAATTTCATCAAAACGGATGCGGGTCTGCTGAAATTCTTTGTGCCATTTTAATAGATCGGCATACAGCAACTCTCCGGCCAAAGTCAGCCGTAGCCCATGATTCAGACGTTCAAATAGTGCAATCCCAAGTTCCTGCTCGGCCAGTACAATTTGTCGATGCACGGCAGATACCGAAATAAACAGCTGTTCGGCTGCCTTACGCAAGCTGCCGGTTTGCGCCACCGCAATAAAATATTCTGAAAAACGCGAAAATGGGGTATTCACCATTTAAGACCTGGCCAGCGTGATATCGACAGGTTTTAAAAGAGCAAGATCTACGCCAGTTCAGGTCAATTTTGACTAAAGTGTTCGAATATTTAGAACAGATCATCAAAAACATTCTAATAGACAGAAAAAGCAGAAGCTCTTAATTTAAAACAGGAAATTAACAATAAACGACATGAGAAAACCGCGGATTTCCGTTTGTTCTTGACCCTGTATAGCTTAAAAGTGAGCCAGCCTATGAATGCGATTCCTGTAATCAACCTGTTTGCCCAACCCCATGACAGCCGCTTTGATGCCAGTGACTGGCATATTCTGGCGCAGCATTGGTATCCGGTGGCACGAATTCAGGATGTCAGCAGCCAGCCGCAACAGGTGACTTTACTGGATGTGAAAATGGCGCTGTACCGGACAGAAAGCGGTGACATCCAGCTGGTGCGGGATATTTGCCCGCATCGCGGTGTGCCTTTAAGCAAAGGCTGGGTGGAGGGCGATGAAATTGTCTGTCCTTACCATGGGTTGCACTATAACCGGGCCGGCAAATGCACCAAAATTCCGGCCCAGCCCGACCTGACCCAGATTTCGGAACGTTTTAGCCTGACCACGTTTCCGGTGGTGCTGAAATATGGTCTGGTCTGGACCAGCCTGTTCGGGCGCGATGAACAGGCAGCCAATTTTCCGGTGCTGGATACTTGGGAAGATGCTGAGCATCAATCCATTTTACCACCAAGTGTGGATATTGCCGGTTCCAGCGGCCGTCAGTTAGAAGGCTTTATTGATGTTGCACATTTTGCCTGGGTGCATCATCAGGCCTTTGCTGATCGGGACAATCCGGTGGTACCGAAATATCATACCGAACGCACTGACTATGGCCTGAAAAGTATCTATATTTCCAATGTCAGCAATTATCCGCATGGTATGCAGCATTTAGCACCCGAAGGCTTTTTATGGACGCGTGAATTTGAGGTTTATCCACCTTTTGCAGCGACCTTGACCATTTATTTTCCGAATGATGGCATCTTGAAAATCTTAAATGCCTGTTGTCCGGTATCGGTCCATCAGACCCGGTTATTTGTGCCTTTAACCCGGAGTTTTGATACCACCGGCGACCTGCAAGCAGTTTACGATTTTAATGCGCAGATTTTTGCCGAAGATCAGGACATGGTAGAAAGCCAGAAACCGGAAGAACTGCCGCTGGATTTAAGCATGGAAGCCCATTTTGAGGCAGATCGCTCCTCGGCCTTATACCGCCGGATTCTGGCCGAATGGGGCCTAAGTAAACGCTATATCGTGTAGCAAATCTCATTGAATTGAAAGCGAGGAATTGAAAGTGAGCTTAAGCAGGATGACTGGCCTGATTGGATTTAAAGGCTTTATCCAGCACATGCCGGTGAATAAAACGCAGCTTATCTTTTACCGGCTCGGTCAGTTTAAACGGATAGGCATCATCCAGCCCGATACTGCGATTCAGCGCATTCAGATTAAAGGTCAGGGCAATCCAGTTTTCTAAAATGTGTTCAATATCCTTGCCGCCAATCGGGCATTCGGTAAAGTACAGATTGGCCAGGGTACGGCCGTTACCTTGTACCCGGATTCCGGCAAAATAGGCGGTTTCTAAAGTATCCATCATGTGCAGATAATGCGCCCAGGTTTCAGCCCAGTCTTCCCAGGGATGGGTGGTGGCATAGGTGCTGATATAGCTGTCCTGCCAGTCGGAGGGCGGGCCTTGTTCATAATGGCGTTTGAGTGCCATGCCATAATCCTGACGTTCATCACCAAAATAGTAGCGGAATTCATCGACCAGTTCCGGATGGCGGTTTTGCATCACATCAAAATAATAATGGCCGCTTTCATGGCGAAAATGGCCGAGCAGGGTGCGGTAGTTTTCTCCCATGGTTACGCGCGTGGTTTCCCGGTACACCACATCGGCTTCAATGGCATTGAGGGTAATCAGACCATTGGCGTGGCCGGTCAGCACCGGTTGGCCTTCCATGGGCATTAAAAATTCATAGCGCAGGCCATAGCGGTCATCTTCAGAACGTTTTGGCCGCGGCATAATATTCATGCGCTGCGCCAGATATAAAAACCGCCGTTTAGCCTGTTCCAGATAACGCCAGTACTGGATATTTTCCGGTTCATCTAAATTGGGGATGGTGTGGGTAAGCTGGCAGGATTCGCAATAGATATTTTCATCATCGACGGGAATCATCCAGTTGCAGACCTGATAGTGACTATAAT
Organism: Acinetobacter sp. YH12112; assembly: GCF_013418945.1. NCBI lineage: Bacteria > Pseudomonadati > Pseudomonadota > Gammaproteobacteria > Moraxellales > Moraxellaceae > Acinetobacter > Acinetobacter sp. YH12112. The sequence goes on from NZ_VPBA01000007.1 coordinate 50,686, forward strand.
TAAAACAGGGCTTAAATTTCTGATTACGATAGCTTTCATTCAGGCTGACCCATTCATTGTCGCTATCCTTACGAAAGGTGCCCATATCTTTTTCGGAGGCAACAAAGCCAATGGGCGCCTTGCAATATTCACAAAATGAGGCACCAAAAAAAATCTGCTGATGGCATACCGCACATTCAAAATACTTCATTCTTGATCCTCAGCCTGCAGGATACGTCCATTTATCTAAACATAGATTGAGTCAGGAGGGTATTTGAAACCCGCTATAAAATTGTAGCAGATTTACAAAGTTGCCTGATGCGATCAGTCGCTTAGCCTCATTTTGAGTCGAAAAACCAGGTGGATGCAAACGGCAAGCATGTGCCTTGCAGTCATTGCATTCCGGATTAAAAGGAACATAAAAGCTGCAAATAGACAGAATTGGAGATTTATTCAGCAAAGCCACGGTAAATGAATGAAAAATGGTCGAATATGCGCCATGAAAGGAGTAGATTAAACCTTATTCCCGATCATATTTTTCATACTCGCATGGCCAGTACCTGGATTCTTTTTACCCTGATGGCTGCATTTATGCAGGCCTGGCGCAATGCCTTTCAAAAACAGCTCAGCATGACGGTCGACGTTTATGGCGTCACGCTTGCACGCTTTATTTTTGCCTTGCCGTTTGCGGTCGGTTATTTGAGTTTTTTATATCTGCAGCAGCCTGCCGCAACGCCGGTTAGCTTTAGCGGGAAATTCTGGCTGTATATTGCTGTGGCGGCTTTTTGCCAGATTCTGGCCACCATTCTCATGGTGCAGCTGTTCAAGCAGAAAAACTATGCCATTGGGGTCGGACTGGCCAAAAGCGAGGCGATTCTGGCGGCTTTAATTGGCGTGGCACTACTGGGCGAATATTTAAGTCTGCTGGGCTGGGTTGGCGTCGTATTAGGCGGCGTGGCAGTCTTTTTACTCAGTAAAGGGCCGGCCAATACCAAGCTTTCTGTCAGCACGTTGGCGATTGGGGTGGGCAGTGGTCTCAGTTTTGCCATTACCTCACTGCTGGTGCGTGAAGCGAGTCTGGAACTGGAGAATTTACCCTTTTTACATCGTGCCGGCTGGGTATTATGTTTTGTGATCGGGCTGCAATGTATCAGCATGTTGTTGTATTTGGGGCTGTTTAGCCGGCATACCTTACAGGCGATGTGGCAGCGGCTGGGACTGACCTTTAAGGTGAGTATTTGCAGTTTTCTGGCCTCCCTTGGCTGGTTTAGTGCCATGAGTATGCAGACTGTGGCCTTGGTCAAAACTTTGGGACAGATTGAAATTCTATTTAGCTTGCTGATTTCTGCCTTTTTCTTTAAGGAAAAACTGGCCCGAACCGATCATCTGGGCTTGGTACTGGTGGTGATTGCCGCGATGCTGGTGATCTGGGCTTAAAGTTGAAGTAGATGGGCAGGGCATCTCAGTAGAATCATCAATCTTTTTAAAAATTGCCTAAAACAAAAAAAAAGATAATCCGGAGATTATCTTTTTTAAATGCTTTCAACCGAGCTGGGTTTAACGTTGAATAAACGCCTGTACCGCCTGATTAAAGGCTTCTGGCTGTTCGATATTGGAAATATGCGAAGCATTAATTTCAAACAGTTCAGCATTGGCAATGCGTTGCTGCATAAATTCACCATCGGCTACGGTTGTTACTGGGTCTTGCTGACCAGCAACAATGAATACCGGTACCTGAATGTCTTTTAACTGTTCACGTACATCCGCTTTAGCCAAAGCTTCGCAGCAGCTTGCATAACCCTCAGGGCTGCCAGCTCCCAGGTCGTTTGAAAGAGTCGCTACAGTTGCTGCGTTACTTTGGATAAAGGGTTCGGTAAACCAACGACCGGCCGCCGTTGATGCAATAGGGGCCAAACCTTGTTCACGGACCAGTGCGGCACGCTCATTCCAGGCCTGTTCCTGACCAATTTTAGCGGCCGTATTACAGACCACAACATGGCTAAAACGTTCAGGCTTGTTAATTGCCAGCCACTGACCGGTCAAACCACCCATCGAAATCCCACAGAAGGCTGCTTTTTCAATATTTAAATGATCGAGCAGATTCACCACGTCTTGGCCGAGCTGGTCAAGCGTATATGGACCTTGTGGAGCAGAAGATGCGCCGTGACCACGGGTGTCATAGCAAATGACAAAAAAGTCCTGCTGGAAGTGGTCAATTTGCGGTTGCCACATTTTAAAGTTGGTACCTAGCGAGTTAGAAAATACCAGCGCAGGTTTTGTCGCATCACCAAAGGTTTGGTAATTAATTTCAGCATCTTGAGATGTAAATGTTGGCATTGAATCCCTCCCGACCTCCCTTTAAAAAAGGGAGGGGAAATTTAATTTGTTATCGTATCTTTAAACGCGTTCAATAATCAAAGCGATGCCTTGACCGACACCAATACACATTGAGCACAGGCCATATTTGCCGCCAGTGGCTTCCAGCTGGTTCAGGGCCGTGGTGACCAGACGCGCACCTGATGCACCGAGTGGATGACCCAGTGAAATGGCGCCACCATTCGGGTTCACTTTCGCGGCACCATCTTCCAGACCAAGGTCACGGGTACACGCCAGTGCTTGAGCAGCAAAAGCTTCGTTTAGCTCAATCACATCCATCTGCTCTAACGTCAGACCGGTTTGGGCCAACAGTTTTTTTATGGCTGGCGCTGGACCAAAGCCCATAATGCGTGGTTCTACACCGACTACTGTTGCACCAATAATTTTGGCACGTGGTTTTAAACCGTATTCCGCTACCGCTTCATCAGAGGCAATTAATAATGCTGCTGCACCATCGTTAATACCTGAGGCATTACCGGCAGTCACAGTACCATCGGCTTTGACCACAGGTTTGAGTTTCGCCAGACCTTCTAACGTGGTTGATGCACGTGGATGCTCATCGGTATCGACCACAACTGGTTCGCCTTTACGCTGTGGAATGACCACAGGTACGATTTCATTTTTAAAGAAACCTTTGGCTTGGGCAGCAGCAGTACGTTGCTGGCTTTCAAACGCAAACTTGTCCTGATCTTCACGGTTAATGTTGAACTGTTCTGCCACGTTTTCAGCAGTTTGAGGCATGGTTTCAACACCATACATTTCTTTCAGTTTCGGGTTAATGAAGCGCCAGCCCATGGTGGTGTCTTCAATTTTCTGGCTACGGCCATAGGCAGATTCAGATTTACCCATCACAAATGGTGCACGTGACATGCTTTCTACACCACCCGCCACAATCAGATGTGCTTCACCGGCTTTAATGGTACGCGCCGCCATGGCAACCGCATCCAGTGATGAACCACATAAACGGTTTAAAGTTGTTGCAGGCACCTGATGCGGTACGCCAGCTAATAGCGCAGACATACGACCCACGTTACGGTTGTCTTCGCCGGCCTGGTTGGCACAGCCGTAGATCACGTCATCTACTTTTTCCCAGTTAACACTTGGGTTACGCTCCATCAGCGCCTGAATGGGAATGGCACCCAGGTCATCTGTACGTACAGGAGCAAGTCCACCTGCGTAGCGACCGAATGGGGTGCGAATAGCATCAATGATATATGCGTTTTTCATTTTTTCTGTTTCCTAAATTCTTTTTTAATCCCCCTAAATCCCCCTTTAAAAAAGGGGGACTTTTCCTCCCTTGCTTGCGCTGAGTTTTTAAAGCCGTGCTTTAAAACTCGCTCAGGGAGGTTGGGAGGGATTACTTAACCCTGTGTCGCATCAATCAGCTTCGCACCGGTCAGGGATTGCAGCTCTTCAAATGACAGACCGTCAACTTTCTCAATCACTTTCAGGCCTTCAGCAGTCACATCAATCACGCACAGGTCGGTATAAATACGATCTACACATTTCAGGCCAGTTGCTGGATAGCTCAGCTCCGCTACAATTTTTGGCTCGCCTTTTTTGGTGACGTGATCCGTGGTGATAAAGACTTTCTTGGCACCAACTGCAAGGTCCATTGCACCACCCACCGCAGGAATTGCATCTGGGGCACCAGTATGCCAGTTGGCCAGGTCACCATTTTCTGCAATCTGGAAGGCACCCAATACAGCGATGTCCAAGTGACCGCCACGCATCATCGCGAAAGAATCCCCATGATGGAAGAAACAGCCACCGGTCAGCATAGTTACATATTCTTTACCGGCATTGATCAGTTCCGGATCTTCTTCACCTGGCGCAGGTTTTGGACCAAAGGCCAATAAACCGTTTTCAGAATGCAGGAATACATCTTTATCTGCAGGCAGGTAGTTTGAAATTTTGGTTGGCAGGCCAATCCCGAGGTTGACATAGGCACCATCTGGAATGTCTTGGGCAACGCGTTCAGCAATCTGGTCACGTGTTAATTTGGTATAGCTCATCGTGTTCTCCTTCACGTATTTATGCTGATTGTTCAGGCTGTTTGGCAGCAACTGACACCACATGCTGTACAAAAATACCCGGAGTGATGATGTGCTCAGGATCAAGCTCACCCAGTTCAACCACTTCTGCGACCTGTGCAATGGTAACATCTGCCGCCATGGCCATAATCGGGCCAAAGTTACGTGCAGATTTACGGTACACCAGGTTGCCCCAACGGTCGCCTTTGTAGGCTTTAATTAAAGCGAAATCGGCTTTAATCGGGTTTTCCAGAACGAAGTCTTTGCCTTCGTAATTTAAAGTCGGTTTACCTTCAGCCAGTAAAGTACCAAAACCAGTTGGGGTGTAGATTGGGCCTAAACCCATACCTGCAGCCTGAATACGGCAAGCCAGGTTACCTTGCGGCACCAGTTCCAGCTCGATTTTACCGGCACGGTACAGTTCATCAAAAATATAAGAGTCAGACTGACGAGGGAACGAGCAGATGATTTTACGTACAGCGCCTGCTTTGAGTAATTTGGCCAAACCGTAGTCGCCATTACCGGCATTGTTATTGACGATGACCAAATCCTTGATGCCCAGTTCAATCAGGCCATCAATCAGTTCAGCAGGCTGACCTGCTGTACCGAAACCACCAATCATGATGGTTGAACCATCTTTAATTTGAGAGAGCACATCTTTTAAAGATGCTGAGCTTTTATCAATCATAGTTGTTTCCTAGTCAAACAAACTTCATTGACCCGTGCTTTTGCTTGGGCTTGAAGGTGAGGTCAGTGCTGATAAACCGGTTCTGCTTAAAATGACATGAGCCAGAATACCCAGACAAATTCCCCAAAAAACTGAGCTGAGACCTAAAAACTGCATACCCGATGCAGTTGCCAGGAAGGTAATAAGTGCTGCGTCACGCTGGTTTTCCTGATGCATGGCGGCATTTAAATTGATGCCAATGGCTCCTAGAAGTGCCAGACCGGCCAATGCTGCCACCAATTCTTTCGGGAGCAGGCTAAACAGCATCACAATGCTGCCGGCAAATAAACCGCCTAAAATGTAGAACAGGCCGTTGGCAATCCCGGCGATATAGCGCTTTTCTTTCAGTTCATGCGCGTCTTTGCCCATGCACAGCGCGGCGGTAATTGAGGCCAGGACAATAGTGATCCCGCCAACACACGCCACCGCCAGCGAAGCGATACTGGTGGTGGTAATAATGGGTTTAGCCGGCGTGTCGTAGCCACTGAGCTTTAAAATGGCCATCCCCGGTAGAAACTGACCAGACAGGCTGACTAAAATCAGCGGTAAGGCCAGGTTAAGGGTCGAGTTCCAGGTCCATTCCGGCGCAATAAACTGCGGCACTGCCAGGCTAAAACTCATTTCGACCGGATTCATGGTGCCGAGCAACAGGCTCAGGCCAATTCCGGTCAATAGTACATACAGCATGGCATAGCGCGGACTAAAACGTTTGGCCAGTAAGAACACCAGCAACATGCCAAATACAATAAACGGCATGTTGTTACTGGCGGTAAACAGACCAAAGCCAAACTGGCACAAAATGCCGGCCATCATGCCTGCTGCAACTGCTTGCGGAATTAAGGCCAGCAATTTGTCGAAATAACCGGTAATCCCAATAATGAAAATCACCACGGCTGAGGTGATGTAGGCTGCAACGGCTTCGTTCAGGGAAATATCAGGAAAGAGGGTGACCAGCAAGGCCGTTCCGGGTGCCGACCAGGCGGTGACCACCGGAACTTTGAATTTAATTGAAAGGAAGATACCGGCAACGGCTGCGCCAATAGAAATGCCCCAAATCCATGAAATCATCATGGCATTGGACACTTGAGCCTGTTGGGCTGCCTGGAAGAAGATGATTAAAGGACCGGCATAGGAAATCAGTACAGCTAAAAATCCTGCAACTGTGGCTGATAAGGACCAGTCTTTTCTTAAGGTATCTAACAGGTGACTCATTGTTTGCCTCCGTGCAAGTCTGGCAATGATCCTGTACAAAAAAAGATGATCAGGTTAACCCTGATCACCACCGCCGACAGGAACAACTGTGCCTGTCACATATGACGCATCGTCAGATGCCAGGAATAAAATGGCATTGACTTGTTCTTGAATGGTGCCGTAACGGCCAAGGAAGGTACGATCAATGGTCTGATCAACCACTTCCTGCATCCATGCCTGTTCTTGTTCAGACAATGGGGCAGTGTTACGTGGCACTTTACGTGGTGGTGCTTCAGTTCCACCAGTTGCCACGGCATTAACACGAATACCATCTTTCGCATGTGCAAAAGCCAGCGATTTGGTCAGGGCATTGACGCCGCCTTTAGAGGCAGAGTAAGGAATACGGTTAATACCACAGGTGGCAATAGATGAAACGTTTACAATGGTGCCTTTCTGATTTTTCAGCATTTCCGGCAATACTGCGCGGCAGCACCACATGGTTGGGAACAGTGAACGGTTCACTTCCTTGATAATTTCTTCTTCAGAAAATTCCTGGAAAGGTTTCATCCAGATGGCACCGCCGACGTTGTTGATTAAGATATCAACGCGGCCGTAAGTGTCGATGGCTTTGGCAACCACTGACTGCGCGCCAGCATAGGTTTCCAGGTCAGCATTAATGGTGACCGCATCACCACCGGCGGCCTGAATCTCTGCCAGCACTTCTGCGACATATTCAGAACGGTCGGCCATGACCACCTGGGCGCCTTCGGCTGCCACTTGCAGGGCAACCCCGCGACCGATGCCTTGGGCAGCACCAGTCACAATCACCACTTTATTTAAAAATCTTTGACGATCAGACATTGCGGGATTACTCGATTTTAGTTAGCAGAGAATTTTTCGAACAGGAAGTTGGCCGGTTTTACACCTTCACCATCTAACCAGCCGCGTACCGCTTCAACCATTGGCACTGGACCACACAGGTACACATCAACATCGCCGCCATTGAGCCATTCGTTGTCAATATGACCAGTCACATAGCCTTTACGCTCATGTGCAGATTCCGGATTCGCTACAACAGTGCGGTATTCGAACCATGGGAATTTGGCTTGCAGTTCGTTCAGTTTTTCCAGCGCAACCAGGTCAAAGTCATTGGTTACACCAAATACCAGACGCACTGGCTGATCTGAACCTTTTTCTTCCAGTACTTGCAGCATTGACATGAACGGAGCAATACCTGTACCACCCGCAAGCATCAGTACCGGGCGCACCACGTTACGTAAGTAGAAGCTACCAAATGGACCGGTAAAGGTCATTTTGTCGCCAGCTTTGGCATTTTTGCTTAAGAATTCACTCATTTTGCCGTTTGGTACGTTACGTACTACGAAACCGGTTAAACGGTTGCCCGGTTTAGAGCTGAATGAATAAGAACGGGTTTCAGCTGTTCCTGGAATACCGACATTGACATATTGACCGGCCAGGAAGTGGATATCAGGCTGACCTTCGTCAAGCTGGATATCAAAGGTAATGGTTGAGTCAGACAGGTTCTCAACGCGAGATAAAGTACCTTCGAACGCGTGAATTTCAGTTTTACATACATCTGAAGATGCCTGAATCTGGAACACCGCATCTGAAGTCGGGCGGCATTGGCAGGCAAGGATATAACCTTCTTCTGCTTCTTCAGGTGTTAATGCATCTTCAATATAGGTTTCTTCAGGCATGTCATACGTACCTGATTCACAAAACGCTCGACAGGTACCACATGCACCGTCACGGCAATCCAGAGGGATATTGATCTTTTGACGGTAAGCTGCATCGGATAGAGTTTCACCTTGTGCAACTGTAATGAAACGAGTAACACCGTCTTCAAATTGAAGTGCAACATTGTGGTTTGACATGGCTGGAATCCTATAAAAATCTTTGAAACATTTTCAACCTTCAGCCAAGTTTCCGTTTGGCTGAAGGCCACATCAGTAAGCTAAAACAGCAGGGCTTACAGATGGTAAATATCAATTACTTGGTTGATGTAGTCGTTCTTCAGAACCACATACTTGTTCACGATTTTTGGTTCTTCGCCAGAGAAATCGATCACATAACGTGACATGCCGAAGTAGCTGTAGTTGGTTTTGTAACGGAAACTTAAAGTGTTCCAGTTAAAACGCACTGTGACTAAATCACCGTTTTGCTCAACCACTTCAATATTGCTGATGTTGTGGCTGGTACGGGTATCCGGCATGGTGGCAGAAGAGCGTTCAGTTTTAATACGGAACACACGGTCTTCAAGGCCTTGACGGTCCGGGTAGTAGATCAGTGAAATTTCAGACTGTGGATCTTCAGTCAGTTTGTCATCGTCATCCCAGGCTGGCATCCAGAATTCTGCATTTGGCGCATAGCACTGTAACCAGTCGTCCCATTGCTCATCGTCTAAAAAACGTGCTTCACGGTAGAGGAATTGAGCAATATTTTCTAAAGTAATCGCGCTCATGCGTTTTCTCCTTCAGTTGCAGCAAGCTCTTTCTCGTCAGCAATCGCTTTTTTCATAAGTTTGAGCCAGAATTCGTGTTGAGCAAGGTATAAACCTTCATCTTCAGTTTTAATGCCTGAAAGTTTTGGTTTTAAACCAATTTCGTTAGCCGCATCATCCGGACCTTGGATCCAGTGTTTGGCACCACGACTCATGTCGTTCCATTCCAGGGCAATACCGGCATAACCCGCTTGACATGCACGGAACTCTTCCAAGTCATCTGGAGTTGCCATACCTGAAGCGTTGAAGAAGTCTTCATACTGACGGATACGACGTGCACGTGCATCAGCGTCTTCACCGACAGGAGCGATACAGTAAATGGTCACTTCAGTTTTGGTTGGAGACAATGGACGAAGTACACGAATCTGTGAACCGAACTGGTCCATGAAGTAGACGTTTGGATAGATACACAGGTTACGAGAACGCTCGATCATCCATTTCGCCATTGGCGCACCGAATTTCTCGGTATATTCATCTTTTTTGGCAAAGTTTGGACGGTCTTCCGGGTTGGCCCATTGTGTCCAAAGCAGCATGTGACCATTTTCGAATCCGTATGAACCGCCGCCTTGTTTACCCCAAGCACCCGCGCTCATGGCACGAATGTTGTCGCCACCTTGCTTTTCTTTACGTTGTTGAGTGGTTGCAGCATAGTTCCAGTGTACTGCAGACACGTGGTAACCATCGGCACCGTTTTCAGCAGTCAGCTTCCAGTTACCTTCATAGGTATAGGTTGATGAGCCGCGTAATACTTCCAGACCCTGGTCAGACTGACCCACGATCATGTCAATAATTTTGGTGGCTTCGCCAAGATATTCTTCTAGTGGTGGAACATCCGGGTTTAAGCTACCGAACAAGAAACCTTTGTAGTTTTCAAAACGGGCAACTTTTTTCAGGTCGTGTGAACCGTCTTGGTTGAAGCAGTCTGAATAACCTGCATCTGCCGGATCTTTTACTTTTAAAAGTTTGCCTGAGTTGTTAAATGTCCAGCCGTGGAAAGGGCAGGTATAAGTCGCTTTGTTACCGCGTTTGTAACGGCAAAGCTGCGCACCACGGTGTGAACAGGCATTGATCATGGCATTCAGTTCACCGTTACGGTTACGTGCAATGATGATCGGCTGGCGGCCCATGTGAGTGGTGTAATAATCGTTGTTATTTGGAATTTGGCTTTCATGTGCCAAGTACACCCAGTTTCCCTCGAAAATATATTTCATTTCAAGGTCAAAAATGGCCTGGTCTGTAAATACTGAACGATGTAGCTTAAATTCACCTGTTTCATAGTTTTCAACAAGTAATTCGTCAATACGATCTAAATGGCTGGTGTTAATTACTGGAATACGAGGCATGTCCGTTCTCCGACTTTCCAAATTTGGGTAAGTCACCGAAATGTCTGGGAGTAGACATTTCGGTTCCCTGTATGATTAAGCGCTTGCGCGGCGGCGTTCAACTTCAGTAGAAGGAGCACCTTCTTTATCTTTCTGAAGAACTACATCAAAACGGATGTATTTGAACGGACCTTTCAAGCCACGACGCGCGATTTCAGCTTCATCAGTCACATCTTCAGCAACGGCTACCAGACCTTCACGTGTACCGAATGCGAAGTCGTCCCATAAGTATTTGTCACCCTCAATGTTGAATTGAGTTGTCAATTTACGGTGACCCGGTGCAGAGATGAAGTAGTGCACGTGTGCAGGACGTTGACCGTGACGCGCGATCTGGTTCAATACGCCTTGTAAAGGACCTTCTGGGTTCAGGCCATAACCTACAGGCATGGTAGTTTGTGCAACGTAGTTACCTTGGTCGTCTGCTAAAATGCTGCGACGCAGGTTGAAGTGTGATTGCGACTTGTCAAAGAAAGAGTAGTTACCATGGCTGTTGGCGTGCCACATTTCTACCTTCGCGCCTGGCAGGATGTTGCCATCAGTGTCAGTCACTTGACCTTCAATGATTAATGTTGCGATTTGACCTTCTTCAGAACCGTCGTCCATACGTGCAAAACCTACTGATTCAGGTGCGCCTGCAACATATAAAGGACCTTCAATTGTACGTGGCGTACCGCCAGTCAGGCCTGCTTTGGCATCTGCTTCGTCAGCACGAAGATCAAGGAAGTGTTCCAGACCAACTGCAGAACCCATTAATGCAAATTCATCTGCTTTGGCGATGTCAATAATGGTTTCAATACCTTTCCATACTTCAGACTGGCTTAAATCCAGGTCTTCAATCGCTTGGAAAAGATCAGTTACAAGACGTACCACAACCTGTTGAACGCGTGGATTTACCGGACCCTCTGCAGTGTCGACGTTACAAGCCTTAACTACGTTTTCAATTGTTTGACGATCCATACAATTACTCCTTGAATGTATGTATATAGTTGTCGTGGCTGCCTGAATGCTTGTTTGGCTGGCTGATCTGGCTGGCCACAATCCTTGTTTATTTACCCTTTGGATTTCTAAAGTCGCTACCCCGATAGCGGCTTTAAATTCTTAAAATACCGATATGAACTGTGAATCAGGTGTCATCATCACGGACAGAAGATGGGTGGCGGTTAAGCGCCATCACTTCAATATTCATGTATGGATACAACGGCAGACCTTGCAGCAGGTTGTGCAGTTCTTCGTTGCTCTCAACATCAAAAATACTGATGTTTGAATACTGGCCTGTAATGCGCCAGATATGACGCCATTTACCTTGGCGCTGTAATTCCTGCGAATATGCCTTTTCAACGGCTTTAATTTCATTAGCGCGTTCAGCTGGCATATCGAGTGGAATATTGACATCCATGCGTACGTGGAAAAGCATGTCTAGCTCCTTTATTGACGACGTAAGCGGTCAAGCTTGTCTTCATCCAGTTCAATACCTAAACCGGCAGTGGTTGGTAACACCAATTCAAAGTTTTGATATTGCAATGGTGTTTTTAAAATTTCTTCCGTCAGTAGCAATGGACCAAACAGTTCGGTGCCGTAAGCCAGGCTTTCAAAAGTCGAGAACACATGCGCTGAAGCAATGGTTCCTACCGGGCCTTCCAGCATGGTGCCGCCGTATAGGTCGATATTGGCCAGCTTGGCAATTTTGCCAACCTCACATCCTTCAATCAGGCCGCCGGACTGCGCCACTTTAACTGCAAAAACTGATGCGCCATTGTTACGGGCAATCTGGTAAGCGCTGTTTGGACCCATTAACGATTCGTCTGCCATAATGGCAATATCGAAACGGCGGGTGAGGCGACGCATCGCATCGAGGTTTTCAATGCCGCATGGCTGTTCAATCAGGTCAACACCGCCATCTTGCAGCAGCTGAATACCTTTAATGGCTTCAAGCTCTGACCAGGCACGGTTAACGTCAACACGAATAGAAACGTCTTTGCCTAATGCTTTTTTGATTGCCAGCACGTGTTCAACATCTTCTTCAACCGGACGAGAACCGATTTTCAGCTTGAACACATTGTGACGTTTGATTTCAATCATCTTCTGCGCTTCAGCGATGTCTTTTTCAGTATTGCCTGAAGCCAATACCCAAAGCACAGGAACGCTGTCACGTAAACGGCCACCAAGAATTTCACTCAGTGGTAAACCGAGGCGCTGTGCCTGAATGTCCAGTAAAGCAGTCTGGATGGCACATTTGGCAAAACGGTTGCCGTTAATATTCTTTTTCAGGGCGCGCATGGTTTGTGCAAAGTTCAAACCAGCCAATGTTTTTAGTAAAGGTGCGAAGTAAGTATCAATATTGGTTTTTACGCTTTCTGGGCTTTCTTCACCGTAGCCTAATCCACCAATTGTGGTTGCTTCGCCCCAGCCCACAAAACCATCGTCTGTGGAGATCTTTACCAATACCAGGGTTTGCGTCTGCATTGTCGCCACCGCCATTTTGTGTGGACGAATGGTCGGAATCTCGACAAGCATGGTTTCAATGGATTTATACATCACTTTACTCTTCGCAATCTTGCGTTGTGTATCTGATGTGATATACCTTAAAAGAATAGAAACGCACTGTCGAAGATCATTTTGGCATTTTATTATATTCTAAAGGTATGGAAAGGGTATGGAACTTAGACATCTCAGATACTTTGTTGCTGTGGTAGAAGAACAGAGTTTTACCAAAGCAGCTGAAAAACTGTTTATTGCGCAACCACCTTTAAGCCGTCAGATCCAAAATCTGGAAAGTGAGCTTGGAATTCAGCTATTTGAGCGCGGTAGCCGCCCATTACAGACCACTCCGGCAGGCCAATTTTTCTATCAGCATGCCGTAAAACTTTTGTCTAATGCGGAAGAGATCAAAACCATGACCAAGCGGGTGGGAATGGTCGAGAAAACCGTGACCATTGGTTTTGTGGGCTCTTTACTTTATGGTTTACTCCCCAGAATAGTCTATTTATTCCGCCAACAACATCCTAATTTAAAGATAGAACTGGTTGAAATGACTACCACCAACCAGATTCAGGCCTTAAAGGAAGGTCGTATAGATGTCGGATTTGGTCGTTTACGCATTTCCGATCCGGCCATTCGACGTATTTTATTACGTGAAGAACCGCTCATGGTGGCAGTGCATGACAGTCATATATTTGCAACAAAGCGGCAGGGTATATACCTTTCAGATATTGTCGAAGAAAATATTTTTCTCTATCCAAACCATCCCAAACCGAATTTTTCGACCCAGGTGCGCGGCCTGTTTTCCGAATACAGTCTGGAGCCACGCAGTTTAAAAGAAGTGCGTGAAATTCAGCTGGCTTTGGGGCTGGTGGCTGCTGGTGAAGGCATGTGCATAGTCCCGGAAAGCGCGCGTACCATACAGTTGCCGCATTTGAACTATATTCCTTTACTCGATGATGCTGCTAAAAGCCCGATTTTCCTGGCGATTCGCAGTATGGATGAAAGCGAAGATATCCGCTCGCTGTTTGACAGTATTTATCAGGTCTATGATCTGGAAGCGATTAAATATGATCGTACTGTAATTTAAGGGCGTTGAAGTTTAGCTCTTTCCATCCTTTATATAGATAAAGTTGCAACAGGTCTGAACGGCGCGCTTTTGTTCAGACCTTTTTTTATGTTTCACAGCTTAAAAATAAACTTTAATTTATATTTCTTATATGAAGATAGATTGTTTAAAACATAAACAATTGTTTATAAAACTAATTTTTCCGCCTAACTTTTTAGGTATGAATATATATGCAATCGGTTTTGGACAAAAATAACGCATTGGGTCATTGTTTACAAAAATTTGGACGGTTTCACAAGCAGGAGGCTTATCGTGAATACAACAGATTCAGTAAACATCAATACGGTGGTTGATAACGCGAAATTTACGCCATTTCACTGGGGCGTACTTTTATGGTGTTTATTAATTATTATCTTCGACGGCTATGACCTGGTTATTTACGGGGTGGCTTTACCACTATTGATGCAGGAATGGTCACTTGGTGCGGTAGAGGCAGGGCTATTGGCCAGTACCGCGCTGTTCGGGATGATGTTCGGTGCCATGAGTTTCGGAACGCTCTCCGATAAACTGGGCCGGAAAAAGACCATTATGATCTGTGTGGCCATTTTCAGTGGCTTTACCTTCCTCGGTGCTTTTGCCAGTAACCCGATTGAGTTTGGTATTTTACGTTTCCTTGCCGGTTTAGGTATTGGCGGCGTGATGCCAAACGTGGTGGCACTGATGACCGAATACGCACCAAAACGGATTCGGAGTACTCTGGTTGCCGTGATGTTCAGTGGCTATGCCATTGGCGGGATGACCTCTGCCTTGTTAGGTGCATGGCTGGTGGCAGATTATGGCTGGAAAATCATGTTCTACCTAGCCGGTACACCATTATTGCTGTTACCGCTGCTGTGGAAATTCTTGCCAGAATCCCTGATGTTCCTCACCAAAAAAGGTGAAACAGAACAGGTCCGCACCTTTGTACAGAAAATTGCTCCAGAACAGAATATTGCGCCAAATACCCAGTTTGTGCTGAATGAAGTGATGGCCGGTGATGAAGCCCCATTACGTGCACTGTTCCAGCAAGGTCGTACCTTCAGTACCTTAATGTTCTGGGTTGCGTTCTTCATGTGTCTGTTAATGGTCTATGCATTGGGCAGCTGGTTACCAAAACTGATGATTCAGGCCGGTTATTCACTCGGTGCAAGTATGCTGTTCCTGTTCGCGCTGAATATTGGCGGTATGGTCGGTGCAATTGGTGGCGGTGCCTTGTCAGATCGTTTCCATCTGAAACCGGTATTGACCATTATGTTCACCGTGGGGGCAATTGCGCTAATCCTGCTTGGCTTTAACAGTCCACAGCCAGTGCTGTATACCTTAATTGCCATTGCCGGTGCAGCCACCATTGGATCACAAATTTTACTATATACTTTCGTCGCACAGTTTTACCCGACTACAGTACGTTCAACCGGTATGGGTTGGGCCTCTGGAATTGGCCGGATCGGCGCGATTGTCGGGCCTGTGCTGACTGGTGCACTGCTGACTTTAAACCTGCCACACCAGATGAATTTCATGATGATTGCCATCCCTGGTCTAATTGCAGCCGTAGCGATCTTTATGGTAAATCTGAAAGTCTCGGTAGATGGTGCCAAAGCCAAGCAGGAAAGCTTCGCCAACAGCAATGTCAAAGCAGTCAAAAGCTCTGCACATTAATCTCTGAGCAAACCGCTAGCTTGAGTTCTTCAGGCTAGCCAAACTTTAAAACAATGAAACTTTGTCAGGAACGACAAAAACGGATAGTCACAGGATAAGTGTGCCCATGAAAACAATGATGATCAAACCTTTAGTAATTGCTGTCGGTTTAACAATGAGTGTAATGGCCAATGCGCAAAGCAGCCAGGAAGTTGAGCAGCTTCGTCAGGAAGTGCAACAACTGAAAGCACTTGTTCATCAATATGCTCAACAAAATCAAACGGTTCAAGCGAATTTAAACCAACTTGCCAATACTGCGGTACAACCACCTGTTGCACAAAAAGCCAGCACTGAAAAGCGCGGCTTGGGTATGACGCTGGGTAATGCTGAATTTAACCTGTATGGAAACGTCCGTATGGATGGTTCTTATCAGATTGAAGGTGGCGCCAAAGACATGCCTTACAACCAGATTAATGGGGTCGCACTGGAAGGTAATGCAGAAAATAGCGACCGTTTCAGATCAACGCTGGCGGCAACCCGCTTAGGTTTAGACTTTAAAACCCAGGTGGGTGCAGAAGATGTCAAAGGTAAGCTGGAAGTCGACTTCCTAGGCGGTAATTTAGACAGCCTGCGTATTCGCCATGCGTATTTAACTTATGCTGACTGGTTAATTGGTCAAACCTGGTCTAACTTTGCGGTACCGGATTATATGCCGGAAACAGTCGATGCTTTGGCCTATGCCGGTGGCGCAGTTAAACGTACCCCGCAAGTGCGTTATACCGCGAAATTCAGCCCGCAAACCAATCTAGTGGTGGCTGCTGAAGACCCAAAAGATAACAGCATCACCCAGCGTTTACCGGCTTTAACTGCGCGCTTAAATCATCAGTTCGCCGATAACATGAGCGTGAGCGCACGTGCCATGGGCCATGAAAAACGCATCAATTCTGATGAAGAAATGGCGTGGGGCGTTGGCTTGGGCGCTAAATATGATGTGACCCCAAGCACGACTTTAAAAGCGGACTACTACCATGTGAAGGGTGATAGCAGCTTTGTGTCTTTTGCCAATACCGGCACCATCCAGGGTGCAAACGGTCTGGAGCAAAGCGAGTTTGATTCGATTACGGTCGGTCTGACCCAGAAGTTTAATGAAAAACTGCGCGGCACAGTGGGTTATGGCTATATGAGCTTTGATAATGATCAGAACTATAAAAATGCCTTGATTGCTTCAACACCGGCAACAGAGACACAGTCTAATGCAACTAGAGCCAACAAAGACTTATGGCAGGCATGGGCCAACGTGTTTTATAGTCCGATCAAGCCGGTTAGCTTAGGTCTGGAATATGTCTATGGTGAACGTACAGCTTTAGAAGCAGCAACGAATGGCAGTAATAAAGGTGAAGATAACCGTATTAATATGGTGGCCATCTATAACTTCTAATTACACGCTATAGATTAAAAAAGCCAGAAGGACACTTCTGGCTTTTTTGGTTTTAGACTTTTTTTGGACTTAAGTCTAATGTGGGGGGGAAATTACAGCAAAAATATCAGGCATTTTCACCGAGTCTGACAAAAGCATACGACATTTTCATGAAAAATCCTGCGCCTGCACAAAAGCAAATCAGAACAATAAAACTTCTCCCATCGAAGTCGGGACCGAAAAAGTGCAGAATCTTGTCAGACAAAACCAGCTAAAACATAAGGAAAAGACAAGTTTTGTCCTGCATTCACATGGAATCGAGATTATGAATCTATATAGTGGGCATGAACATTAAAAAAAGAACATCCGTTCACTGAAAAAATCATGAGGCCGCTATGAGCACTTCTGTAGAGTATAAACCCGAGTGGATTCGAGAAGATTTTATTGATTTTATTGCAGAAAAAATAAATCCAGTCTGGGCATTGAAAAAAGTCAAAGCCTGCGTTGTTGAAATTCAGGCATTAAGTCCAGACTTTTATAAAATTCATTTACGTCCCAACCAGAATTTTCAGGCACAGCGTTTTCAGGCCGGACAAAGTATTCTGATCACGCTGGCGATGAATGGGGTCCGCCAGCAGCGCAGCTATTCCATTGTCACTTTGCTCGATAACGGCGATGTGATTCTGGCCATCAAACGGCAAGGCAAAATGTCCAATGCCTTGACCCGGTTACCGGCAGGGGCTGTGGTGGAGCTGTCCCAGCCGCAGGGCAATTTTGTGCTGCCGGCACAAGTTCCATCTTTATGTTTTATTGCATCGGGCAGTGGGATTACCGCCATTTATTCCTTATTACAAAAAGCCGTGGTCAGCTCGACCCAGCCGATAGACCTGCTGTATTTCACCCGGGATGATGCCTTCCATGCCGAAATTAAAACCCTGGCGCTGATGTATCCGCATTTTAAATATCATCATTTTAATACTGTAGAACAGCGTCAGCATCTGTCTTTGAGCTTACTGCAAAACACGGTCGAGCAACTGGGTGAGCGACATATTTATGCCTGTGGTTCAGCCTCGATGATGCAGGCCGCCCAGCAGATTTGTCAGCAGCTGGATTTAAGCGAGCAGTTTCATTCCGAGTATTTTCAAATGACCGCAGATGCAACTCTGGAGGCGCAGCCGGTGCAATTCTTGCGCTCGCAGCAGGATTTTCAGGCCAACAGCAATTTGCTGGACAGTGCCGAAGCCGCCGGGTTAAGACCGGCCCATGGCTGTCGCATGGGAATCTGCAATACCTGTTCCTGTACCAAAGTCAGCGGCAGCGTGCGTAATCTGCTGACCGGTGAAATTGACCATAACCATAATACCCAAATCAAACTTTGCGTGACGCAGGCAATCAGTCCTGTCGTGATTAACTTATAATCTGGAGGGAACATCACATGAATATGCCTGCCGCGTTACATCCGAACAGCAAGTCAAAATATTTAACCGAGGCTCAGATTCAGGAATTTGGTGCCAAAGTGGAAGCCATCCGCCGTGAAGTCATGGACGATCTGGGGGAAAAAGATGCCCAGTATATTTATAAAATCCGTAATTTTGTCCGCTATAGTGAAATTGCCTCACGTGGGATGCTGATGTTTGGCGGCTGGATTCCGCCAGTATGGTTATTGGGGACTGGTTTACTCGTATTATCCAAAATTGTTGAAAATATGGAGCTGGGTCATAACGTCATGCATGGCCAGTTTGACTGGATGAATGATCCGACCCTGAACGGTGCCAGTTATGACTGGGACACCATTGCCACCGGAGACGACTGGAAATATACCCATAACTATATTCATCACACCTATACCAATATTGTCGACAAAGACCACGATGTCGGCTATGGCTTGCTACGGGTTAGCGAAGCACAAAAATGGGAACCGCGTTTTTTGATGAATATTCCGCTGGCCATTCAGCTGATGGTATTTTTTGAATGGTATGTGGGGCTGCAACGTCTGCATTTAGAAGATGTACTGGTTTATAAAACCAAAACCTGGAAACAGGTCTGGGATGAAGCGGCCGGTTTAAGAAAGAAAATGCGCCGTCAGGTGGTCAAAGATTATGTCTTTTTCCCGCTGCTTGCCGGGCCAAATGCCATTCCGGTTTTTGCCGGCAATGCTGTCGCCAATGTGATTCGCAGCCTGTGGGCATCCGCGGTGATCTTTAACGGCCATTTCACTGAAGATGCGGAAAATTTTGAAGCCGACAACACCGAAAATGAAAGCCGGGCTGAATGGTATATCCGCCAGATTCGCGGTTCGAGTAATTTTAGTGGCACCCAGTGGCTGCATATTTTAAGTGGAAATTTAAGCCATCAGATTGAACACCATTTATTTCCGGATATGCCGGCCAACCGTTATGCCGAAGTGGCACCAAAAATCAAGGCGCTGTGTGCAGAATATGGCATTCATTATAATGAGGCCAATTTTATCCAGCAGTTTTCCAGTGTCTGGGTGCGTCTGGCCAAGTGTTCGGTGCCAAATCACTGGCAGGACAAAATCGGGCAGGGCGGTCACCTGATTCGTACCTGTCTGGCCCAGCTGAAAGCCAAATTCCAGTAACAGCAGACTTTAGCCAGCTTTTATAAGACTAGAAGATAAGATGTCTTTTGGTCTTTTTTATTTTGCACAACTGCTGCATTTTTTACTCAAGACTCAAACTTGAGTGCAACAGCGCTACAGGAGGATGAGCTATTTTTACAGAAAAAATGCCCGGACTTGCCGATTATGTAACTGAATTATCTTTATAAATTTCTGATATCTCTGCGCTTTATTTTTGAGCAGCCGGCAAGTTAACGTGGTTTAACAAAACTGAACTATGGTGATTTTGGCGGATCTCCTAAGCTGGTTTGAGTGAAAAATAATGGAAAATAACAAGATGTCAGTTGTCTCTCAGAACAGTTATCGCTCCTTAAAACTCGAACGACAAAAAAGCTATCGGGAGCTGTTTCATTTCTTTCTGGATGAAAGCACACCAGCACCAGAAAAAGAAAAACTCTCGGCCCAGCTTTTACAGCGCGAGCTTCACCAGATAGATTCTCCATCTATTCCTTTACCCGATGAGCCAGTCCAGATCAAAGACTGGCTTTTTCAGCAGAATATGCAGAATTGTGAACGCTATCAACAGTATTTAAGCCGGCGTCAGGCCGGTGGTCAGCGTGAATACTTTCAGCATGTAGCAGCAGCCTATGACTTTCTGGTGAAAGTCGCGCCAGTAAAATATGTCGATGGTTCCTGGCTGTATAGCACCTTAAAACATTGGCCTGATCCGAATTTTCAGCATCTGATCATGATTTATCTGGAAGAGCTGGGCCTCGGTTCAGCCAAAGCCAATCACGTGTCGATGTATCAGCAATTGCTCAGCAGTCTGAATCTGCAAGATCTGGTCGAAGGACTGGAAGATGAATACTATTATCAGCCCGTGGTACAACTGGCGCTGGCCTATGCGCCGCAGCAATATCTGCCGGAAGTGATTGGTTTTAATTTAGGCTATGAACAGTTGCCGTTGCATTTGCTGATCAGTAATTATGAACTGGCTGAGCTGGGGCTGGATCATCAGTATTTTAATGTGCACATTACCATTGATAACCTGGACAATGGTCACGCGCATCGTTCAGTCGCCGCACTGGAATATGGCTATAGTCAGGCCGCCAATAAAACAGAGTTTATTGACAAACTGAAACGCGGCTATGCTCTGAATGATGTTGGCCTAGGCTCGACTGAAATTATTAAAAACAGTGATTTAACCCCGCTGATTGAAAAGATTTTCAAGAAAAAAGCCGTGGTCGGCAAGCTGATTCATAATAACCGCTGCCGCTTTGCTCAAGCATCGGTGAATGAATGGCTCAGCAATGACCAGAAAGTGGTCGAGTTCCTTCAGGTATTACAGGATAAACAGTGGATTAAACGCGGCCAGCATCCGAGTGAAAGCCGCTTCTGGCAGCTGATTCACAATGAAGAAGGCAAAATGTTCGGTGTATTTTCAGTCGCTGAACAGCAGATTATTTATGACTGGATTGCTCAAGCCTATACCGAACGCCGTGCGCCGTTTAAGGCAGTAACCCCGGTGCAGCAGGTCGATGATTATATTGTCGATTATTTCAATTCAAGCGAACAGCAGGCCTTGCAGCAGCAATTAAAACTGGCGCGTAGCGCGGAAGAAAAAATCAATCTGCTATTGCCTTACTTGGCGCCGCATCAGCATCATAATCCCACTGGTTTATGGGCCACGCGTCAACTGACCCAGTTTTTATTCCCGCAAGCACTGCAGCAGATTCAATAAAATTTGATGACTACTTGTCATCACCTAACAAAATGCCAATCCTAAGGATTGGCATTTTTATAGAAGTTTAAAAGGGTTCCAGCAGAACAGAAGGGCATTTAGTGGGATTTCTTTTTACCGCCGCCATCCTGTTTATTGACGGTAGACCAGCCAATGCGTTCTGCTTCTTCTTCGGAATGGCCTCGCTCTTTTTCCGATTCAATAATATGGCGGGCCTGACGTTTCTGCTTGTCGGTATAGGCCGACTTATCACCTCTAGACATCAGTTTCACTCCTGTATAGATCTGCATGTTTCAATAAAACTCAAAATGTTATCTACATTACTTGTGTGCCTTTAAATGCCGTTAACCATTGACAATAGTACCGCCATTAACATGAATCACCTGACCGGAAATATAGCTGGCTTCATCGGAGGCTAAAAACAGATAAGCCGGCGCAACTTCACTTGGCTGACCCATGCGGCCCATGGGGGTATCTTCACCAAAACCTTTTAGCTGTTCTTCATCAAAACTGCTTGGAATTAACGGCGTCCAGATTGGGCCGGGTGCGACACCATTCACCCGAATCCCGGTTTTATTTTTTAGCAGGTTGGTCGACAGGCTACGGGTAAAAGCGGTAATTGCCCCTTTGGTGCTGGCATAATCAATCAGCTCATTATGGCCCTGATAGCTGGTGATACTGGTGGTATTGATAATACTGTCACCGGCCTGCATTTGAGGAATCAGCAGCTGGGTCACATAAAACAGCGGGTAGAGGTTGGTTTCAAAGGTTTTATGCAGCTGTTCGGGATTAATATCTTCAATGGTTTTTTGTGGATATTGCACAGCAGCATTATTGACCAGAATATTAATATGCGGAAACTGCTGCAAAGCCAGATCGACCATCTGCTGCACTGCCGCATGTTGGCGCAGGTCACACTGAATCAGCAGACATTGACGACCTTCCTGCTCAACCAGTCGCTTGGTGTCTTGCGCATCCTGATCTTCTTCTAAATAGGGAATAATAATATTGGCACCTTCGCGGGCAAACAGCACTGCCACGGAGCGGCCGATGCCGCTATCACCGCCGGTAATTAAGGCCACCTTGTCTTTGAGTTTTTGACTGCCCTGATAATTGCTTTTAATAATTTCAGGTTCGGGCGTCATTTTATATTGCACACCGGGCTGATGCTCCTGTTTCTCTTGCGGAGATGGGCTGTCAGGATAATGATTCATGGAGTTCTCCAAATTTTAGGGTCGATTTATTGTTTTGCTCAATCAGATGAAATCGTTAGCGATAAAAAAGCACGAGTCTGGGCAGATCGTGCTTTTTAGAAGTTATACCGCTTCCCACTGACGGGTGACTTCTTCAGAATTCTTGTTCAGGATAATCTGGTTGCCACGAATTTCTTCCACCCAAGAGATCGGAATGTAATGTGCATCCCATCGCCAGAATCCTGCTTGGTCAGTTTGATTTTATCGCTGCCTTCCAGATGATCGACCGTACCGACATGGGTGCCGCATGAGGCAATAACTTCGCTATGTTTCTGAATGTTATTTAAATTAATATCAGCCATTTTTATTACTCCAATTCAGATGAAATAAATATCTCTATTTAATTTAAACGCCTCAAAGAGATAAAAATAGCTTTATTTAAAATCGAAACAACTCCGCCATAGAGTATAACAATTCACTACATGCAGATATATATTACACATTATGAAATATCTAAATGATTGAGGCTAAATTTAAATAATTAAAGCTATTGTTATATTGAAATAGATGAGTTGAGATAATCAAAAATCATATATTTATAAATCTCATTTTATTATTTTTTAAATAAAAATTATAAACTACAGAAGATCTCTAGCTACTTATTGGTTTAAACGCTTAATCCTGAAACAGCTAGCTGGTTGAGCGGTCGGAATAATCAAAACTGAAAGGGCAGGGCTGTGTATCTGTATGTAAGCCAATTTTCAGGCAATCACTAAAACTCATTAAACTGATTGAATAAAACAATCAACCTATTAAGCATTTGTTTTTAAATGATTATATAAAAATATTGCAGCTGGAATTTTTCAAAAAAACGAGAAAAATGAAGTACTTTTTGTCATTACAAAATTGTTTGTAAAATAGACAAAAAAGGGCTGTACAGTGCTGTGAATTGTGTATAATTTCGCCAACAAAAGCCCCTGCAAGTTTATAGATTTTTCTATAAGTGTGCAGGGGTTTTTCTATGGACAATTTTTTGGAATGGGATGCCCTGTTTTTAGAAGGTGGCACATACATGTTGTTTTCCAAAACCACAGTCGTCGATGCATCTGCCCAGCTCAATGCACAAGGTCTGGCAACCAAACTCAGCTTTTTTGGTCTGGGTTTAAGTACGGCATCTTGGGCACCGCTCATTCCATTTGCACAACAACGTCTTTCTTTAAACCATGCAGACCTTGGCCTGTTGCTACTCTGTATGGGGATTGGATCGATGCTGGCCATGCCTGCGGCTGGTCTGTTAATCCAGCGTATTGGCTGCCGTATTTTAATCGGGATTGCGCTGGTTGCAGCGATGATCATTTTGCCGTTACTGACGGTATTTGGTACTGCCTTAAGCATGGCAATTGTGCTGTTTATCTTTGGGACCGCGGTGGGTGCATTTGGTGTGGCCATTAATTTACAGGCGGTGATTGTTGAAAAGAACAGCCTGAAAAATATGATGTCCAGCTTCCATGGTATGTGCAGTCTGGGCGGTTTACTTGGTGTGCTGACTGTGACTGTGCTGCTGTCATTGGGTGTTTCACCGCTAATGAGTGCTTTAATCATGAGCGCGGTGCTGGCCTTTATTGCCATTCTGGCCGTTCCCAACAGCCTGTCTGAAATTGAGAAAAAATCAGACACAGCCACAGAAGACACCGCACCACCAGCGAAGCAGAAATTTCGTCCAAGTCCGATGATCCTGTTAATTGGTCTGGTCTGTTTTATTGCCTTTTTATCGGAAGGCTCGGCAATGGACTGGAGCGGGATTTATCTGGTCAGCAACTTTGGGATGGACGCTTCTTTTGCCGGTCTGGCCTATACCTTCTTTGCCATTACCATGACCATCGGCCGTTTTTCTGGACGTCGCTTACTAAGAATGTGGGGCGAGAAAAACATCATCACCTATAGCGCGCTGTGTGCGGCCTTGGGTCTAGGCATTATTGTGATGGCGCCGCACTGGGCGGTGGTCCTGCTGGGTTATGCCTTACTCGGTTTTGGCTGTTCCAATATTGTGCCAGTGATGTTCTCCCGTGTCGGACGTCAGAATATTATGCCTAAAGCAGCTGCTTTATCGCTGGTATCGACCATTGCCTATAGCGGTTCATTAAGTGGCCCGGCGCTGGTCGGTTTCCTAAGTGAAGCCATTGGCCTGAGCACCGTCTTTGCGCTGGTGGCTTTATTGCTGCTGTCGATTGCTGTTTTAAATCGCTTTACCCAGGTCGACTAAATCGGACATTCAGCTACTTATCTGTGTCTTCCTTTTCGCCAGTCAGCGCTCACTGACTGGCTTTTTTTATATTTAAGCCGCAATTCATAAGACAATGAAAGTGAAATCACGGGACTAAAGAATATATTTAAAAATTATGGACTCTATTTAAATATTTTTTATTATTAAGAAAATAAACCACCTCATCTTAACGCGTCTATTATTTCATTTTGTAAATAAAAACGGCTGAAATATAAAGATGGTAAAAAATTAAAAAAGATATTTAAAAGAATAAAATTTTACTATTTTAAATACAGCCTGTTAATTTTTTCAAAATAAAAAAGACCTGCTACATTCCAATGATCTGAAACAAAGCCTAGCTGTTTATTTTAATTTTCACTCTTATCTTAAAAGAGTCGCAACATAGACAATCAAAATAAATAACAGGAAGGGTGAATCATGGCCAATACACGTAATGAGGGTACTTCAAATCGTGGATTTGCGAGTATGGATCCAGATGAACAAAGAGAAATTGCCAGTCGTGGTGGGCGTGCAGCCCATGCCAGCGGCAATGCGCATGAATTTACATCCGAAGAAGCGCGTGAAGCCGGCCGCGCAGCCCATAATGCACATGAGTTTACGTCAGAAGAAGCACGTCGTGCCGGCGCCAGAAGTCATATAAACGACGACGATCGCCGTGGTCGTAGCTCATCTTCGGGCACGCGTAAACGCGACTGCTATGGACGCTTTACCTCGGAATAGTACAGCTTGCTAAAAACATAGGCTTAATCTGACCGGATAAAACAGCAATCGTTTTTGTCCGGGAAGATTAGGCCTATTTTTATGGGTGAATGAATGTGGTTTTGATCTTTACTTGATCATCTTTATGAATAAGGTAAGCGCAGATTTTTTGTGATTGCTTAGAGTTTTAAGCTCAACACAAACTCATCTTAATAGGATTTATAGGGCAAAAATTTCCCGGATAGCATCACATTTACCCGGTCGCCATTTTCATGGCTTTCACGTTGAATATCCATACTAAAATCAATCGCGCTCATAATCCCGTCGCCAAATTCTTCATGAATCAGCTCTTTAATGGTAGAACCATAGACATTCACCACTTCATACCAGCGGTAAATTAAAGGATCGGTCGGAACGCTGGTCGGCAGGGAGCCTTTATACGGCACAATTTGCAGCCAGGCCACGGCTTCATCACTCAGGTTAAATATCTGACCAATTTTTTCGGCCTGTTCCTTGTTCAATGCCATTTGCCCCAAACAGGCTGCCGTTACCCATTCTTTGGATAACCCAATTTCCTGCGCCACGCTGGACCACTGAATATTGTTCAGCACCTTGGCAGATAAAATCATGTCTGTCACTTGTTGGCGGTGGCTAATCATATCTATTTCCTCAACTGCTTATGGCTAAAACACTGACAAGGGAAAAGCACAATGTATGCCAGCTTAAAATCAGCTCAGATCTTGAATCTGCCTATGGCGTAAATTCATCTTTCACCCAAAGTTGGTACGTTCCTTGCTGTATCTCCACTGAACTGATGGCAACGACGCCATAAATTTTTTAAAACATGTTGGATGATTCAGGCAAAGGCGCCTAAGACGTGAAAGTCGTCTTGGGCGCTTTTTATTTGCAAATCATCTCACTGCTAAATTTTAATCGTTGAGGGGTACTCGCAATGGCTTATCTTGCACCTTCCGAATTTGCAACCAAAGTTGTGGATGCCGGTGAATCGAAACTACATATGGCAAACCGTGATGTGCTGATCCGCGCCACCATGGCCGGGGCTATTCTGGCGCTGGCAGCGGTTTTTGCGGTCACCATTGCAGTGCAAACCGGCGTGCCTTTAATTGGTGCATTATTATTCCCAGTGGGCTTTTGTATGCTGTATCTGCTGGGCTATGACCTGCTGACCGGGGTATTTGTCCTGACACCATTGGCCTGGCTAGATAAACGTCCGGGCGTGACCTGGGCCAGAATCCTGAAAAACTGGGGCGTGGTCTTTGTCGGTAACTTCACTGGCGCCCTGATTGTGGCGGTGATGATGGCCGCGGTCTATACCTACGGCTTTTCGACCGAACCGAACAAGGTCGGTCTGGCGATTGCACATATTGGTGAAGACCGGACGCTAGGCTACAAAGAATATGGCGTAGCTGGCTGGATCACGATTTTTATTCGCGGCATGCTCTGTAACTGGATGGTGTCGCTTGGCGTGATTGGTGCGATGATGTCGACCACCGTTAGCGGCAAGTTTATTGCGATGTGGATGCCGATCATGCTGTTCTTTGCCATGGGCTTTGAACATTCGGTGGTGAATATGTTCCTGTTCCCGTTTGCGATGATGATGGGCGGCGATTTCTCGGTGATGGACTACTTTATCTGGAATGAGTTACCGGTAGCGCTGGGGAACCTGGTAGGTGGTTTGGCTTTAACTGGTCTTGCGCTTTATACCACGCATGTTCGCACTGCACCAAAACGTGAGTTCTAAGTTTTAAGCACACAGGATGAATTCAGGAATCAGGGAAGATTCCAGCCAGTTGAGATCAGCGCATGTCCACTTTGCCATCTTCACACCAGACTTCACTTCAAATTCGGCTTGGGCAATATAGTGCTGCCGGCCGCAAAGAGAGCAATCAGGATTTTCATGGCGCGGCCGTTCCGGAGGGCTATCTGGCACAGCAAAAGGGCATTGCCTGCGCCATTGCCGATGGTATCAGCAGTAGCAATGTCAGTCATATCTCCAGTGAAACCGCAGTGTCCAGTTTTCTGGCCGATTACTTTTCGACGCCCGATTCCTGGAGTGTTAAAACTTCGGTCGACCGGGTGATTCGTGCCACCAATTCCTGGCTCTATGCTCAGACCCAGCAAAGTCAGGGCCGTGTCGATAAAGACCGCGGCTATGTCTGCACTTTTAGCGCGCTGGTATTCAAACATGAAACTGCACATCTGTTTCATATTGGTGATGCGCGTATTTACCGCTTGCGTGAGCAACAGCTGGAACAGCTCAGTGTTGACCATCGGGTCTGGTTATCTTCCCGGGAAAGCTATTTAAGCCGGGCTTTGGGCGTGGCGCAGAAAGTAGAGATGGATTATTTAAGTCTGCCGTTGGCACAGGATGATATTTTCCTGTTGATGACCGATGGTGTATATGAATATCTGTCGGACAGCCAAATTATCGAGGCACTTCACAGTCCCGAAACTTTAGATCTTGACCAGGTAGCAGAAACGCTGGTCCATCTGGCCGATGCGCAGGGCAGTCCTGATAATTTAACCCTGCAAATTGTGCAGGTACAGCAGCTGCCACAGCAGGCCCAGTCACAATTTCAGCCAAGTCACAACCAGCTAAGTCTGGCCCCGGATTTAAGCATAGGTCAGCAGTTTGAAGGCTACCGGATTCAAAATGTACTGCACCAGAACCATCGTAGCCGTTTATATCTGGCCTGGGATGAGACGCGGCAGCAGCAACTGGTCATTAAAATTCCGTCACTGGACTTAACTCAGGATGCACAAGCGCTGGAGCGTTTTCTACTGGAAGAGTGGGTAGCAAAACGGATTCAGCATCCACAGGTGTTAGCGGCCTATCCGCATCAGCGCAGTAAATCTTATTATTTTCAAACCTATGAATATTTATCTGGCCAGACCTTAAATACATGGTTGCATCAGCAACGCCAGCCGATTGCGCTTGAAACCGCCATCCAGATTACGGAACAGATCATTAAAGGCTTGCAGGCTTTTCACCGGCTGGACATGCTGCATCAGGATATTCGCCCTGAAAATATCATGCTGAATGCACAGTTAGAGCTAAAACTGATTGATTTTGGTGCGACCCTGGTCAAGGGGATTTCCGAATCACAGCCGCAACATGCCGCGGCTTTGGGCACCTTGGCCTTTATGGCGCCGGAATATTTTTGCTCGCGGCCGGTTTCCACCCGTTCAGACCAGTTTTCACTGGCCGTGGTACTGTATTATGTACTTAGCAAACAGTTACCCTATGGCACCGAACTGGCGCGTTGTCAGACGCTTAAACAGCTAAAAACGGTGCGTTATCATTCAATTTTAGAATATCGGCCAGATATTCCGGTGTGGGTTGATGGAGCCTTGCATAAGGCCTTGGCCCTGATGCCAAATGAACGTTATGAGGTATTGTCAGAATTTCTGTATGACCTTAAGCATCCTAACCGGTATTTTTTAAAGCCGGTTCATTCTTCCTTGCTGGATAAAAATCCTGTTAGATTCTGGCAGGCGGTTTCAGCTATGTTATTTTTATGCTTGCTGTTGTCTTTGGCGTTGATGTTTAGTGTTTAAATTAAATCAGTGATTTTTAAATGCTGGACTGATTATAAAATCAGAGCCACTTGGCTCAGCGATTGTCGTTTCAATACAGCCCCATTTTGATGATGAAATCCGCGCTTAAAATGTATTAATCCCAGCTCCCGAAGGAACTGGGATTACCTACAAAATTAAAGTGAAGAGTTATTCATAACGTCTTCAGGATTGGGTAAATGTGCCAGAAGCTTCGTTCTGATTCACCGGAATTACCTTACATATTTGGGTAATTCGTGTTAGCGGCAGTGTAAAACTGACCCCCTTGGTTAATATAGCGGTCATGGGGGAGATTAAGAACCACCACACCATGAGATCGTGACGGTACATTTGAGCCACATCTTACTAAAAAGAATCAGACCAGTATCACGCAAATAGATAGCCAGATTCTATTCCTATATTCGTGACTGGCGTTTAGCCATGAGCCGATTTATTATTGAATTCGGTGACCAGTGAAGCAATCACCTTTAAATTTATCAAAAGCAATTACATAAAATTATTTACAGGTTCAATAATATACAAGCTAGAAAGTTCCACAGTTTGAAATTAAACGTCGATAAGCCAAGAAAAAGCACAAGCTGCCGATCATTCCGAGATAAAGCAATTTAGGCAAGACTAGCTCTGTAGGTACACCCATCTGATTGAGTTGAATAAACATCTGCACAATTTGGGTGGAAGGCAGGATTTCGCCAACGACTTGCATCCAGAGAGGCATTGCAGCATGCGGCCAGGCCGCACCAGATAAAAAGAACAGTGGAATGGAAGTGAATACAATTACATGACCCGCACGTTCCGGCAGATCCAGAAAACTGGCGAATAGGCAGGTCATGCCAATTATCGTGTAGATAAAAACCGGAACAGCCAGTAGCATCCCGAACAGGTTGCCACCGCGCGGATAATCAAACAGCCAGAAGCTGAAACCGAATAAATAGAAACATCCCAGACAGCCAATAGTAAAGACCGCTAAACACATCCCAATCAATGCATTTGTGTTTAATTCTATTTTTCTTTCCCGATATACCAAAATCAGCATACTCAAACCCAGAAGAATAGTTTGGTGGATAATTAAAGGTGCAACCGCAGGAAAGACATAACTGCCATAGCCGGATAGCGGATTAAATAAAGGAATTTGATGCACAGAAAGGGCAGGTGAAAAGTCCGAGACCTCGCCAAAGCGTTCAGTATAGTCTGCCAAAGTTTGCTCAACCGATGTGGCTAAGCCCAGACCAATTTGTTTGGTCACTAAAAAGTTGGCTGTGCTTAAATACAGGCCAATGCCGCCTGTTTCACCATGCCTTAAGCTTTGCGATAAATTGTCCGGTAGCAGTAAAATGCCATCGGCTTTTTGAGATTCAACCCATTGTTTAGCTTCGGCAAAATTGCCGGTAATCGCCTCAATTTCCACATTGGGGCTTTGTGCCACCTGACCAATAATACGGGTGCTTAAGTTACTTTGTTCTTCATCGACAATAATAATCGGTAAGGCTTCAGCCTGCTGTGCCTGATAAGCGGTTGGATAAAAAAAGCTGTAAAATAAGACGGATAGAATCAGCGTGGTAAAGATCGCGCCGTGACTGACAATATCCTTGAAGCCTTGCAGATAGTAAAACCAGAGGGATTTCATTGGACTGCTCCTTTAGCTATTTTTTTAAGAAACAGATAAGCCAGCAGAGCGTAGACTAGGGCATAGATCAGCAGCATTAATCCAGCTTGCAGTGAAATATGCAATGGACTACCAATCACCCATTGTTCAGTTTGTAATTTGGCATAGGGCGTAAACGGAATAATATTGGACCAAAACTGGGTGAACAGGGGCGCATTATTTAAAGGGAGGGTCACACCTGCAAAACTCAAAGATGAACCACCATAGACCGCAATGATGCCAAAAGATTTACTTAAATCTTTGGTCGCCAGAACCACTGCACTGCTTAAAAATGCATAAGCGCTATATAGCAGAAATTGTGCCGATAGAATCAGAGCGAGCGAGCCAGCAACAAACCAGCCGCGAATTTCAATCAGCCAGAACATCCAGATCCAGGTCCATAGACTAAAAATAGCCACATAGACCAGGTTCTTAGACAGTAATGCCATCCAGATGGACGAGTTGCTAATCCAGCTTGTTAAGGTCTGTCGCTTCAGTTCCTGACCGACGGAAAATGCCACACAACAACACAGCAGTAAATGCAGAATTGCCGGAATGACATAGGGTTCCAGATAGAATTCATAATTTAGTTGCGGGTTATACAGCGGCGATATTTTGATATGCGGTGACGGTGCTTCGAGAGAAGGCAGCCGGTTGCCCAGATATTGCTGTCCGCTAAATTCAGCCAGTGCTTGCAGGGTACTGACCAGCATGGCAGAGGAAATGGTATTTCCGATACTGAAATAACTCTGGTTAAAGGCAATACTGATGTCAGCATCCCGGGCACGAACCAGACGTTGCTCGGCACCGCTGGGAATATGGATATAACCCCAAATTTTATTTTGATTTAACAGGCGCTCAATTTCAGCTGTTTGTTCCGACACTGTAGCAATTTTAAGAGTATGATTCAGCGCCACATGCTGATAAATGCTTTGACTCAGCGCACTCTGGTCTTGATCAATAATCGCAATCGGTAAATGATCCGGTTTCCCTTGAGCAAACATGCTGCTGAATAAAATAATCACCAGTGCAGGTGCGAGCGTGACCAGACACAGATCCCATTTTTCGCGGAGCAGATAGCGCAGTTCGCGCCATATACCCGTCCACATTATCGGGTCTCTTTCAGTTTAAATAACACGCTCATCCCAACTTTCAGTTCAGGAATCGCTGGTGTGGGCACAAGATGCAGCTTAAAACTTCGCACATCATAACCGCCGGTTTGGCGTGTGGTCTTAATGGTGGCAAATTCACCTTCAGCACTGATCTGCTTGATTTTAAAAGTGGCGGTTTTATCTAGGGCGGGAATATAACCTTCAATACTGCTCATTTTCTGAAACGGGGCATATTGGTCTTCACGAATATTCAGGCTCACCCACATTTGATCTTCAATCAGGCTGACCACAGGGACTGCGGTGGCTACCAGCTCCGAGACTTTGCCATAGGTTTTAGACACCGTTCCGTTTACAGGTGCTACTAATTGGGTTTCTGCCTCTAATGCATTGGCTTCATCCAGCGCAGCCTGGGCAATATCTACTTGTGCATCGGCAGAACTCTTTTGCTGCGAGGTGCTGCCACGTTTGGCACGTGCGTATTGCTGATACGCTGCTTCTGTCATTTGTGCCGCTGATTGACTGGCTGCATACAATTCATCACGGCGCTGGCGTGAAATCACACCTTCCTTAAATAAATTTGCACCACGCTCATAAGAAACTTTGGCTAAATTTTGCTGTGCTTTCAGCGATTGCCAGTTGGCATACAGGCTGGCGATATTTTCTTCTTGCGAGCCACGTTCAGCAGTCGATTGTAAGGCCAGCGCAGATTGTAAAGCCGCTGTGGCTTGCTGTTTTTTGGCCTGAATTTCCGGGCTGTTTAAGCGCACCAGCACATCGCCTTTTTTGACTCGCTGACCTTCTTCTACATAAATTTCTTCAATACGGCTTGGCACTTTGGTCGCCACCTGAACTGTTTCAGCTTCTACACGACCCTGCAATTCAAGCGGAGCCGGTTGGTAGCTTTTCCATAATCCAAATGCGATGACTGCCAGCAGAACTGGAATCAGGGCGAGCAATAAATATTTTTTCTTTTTAGCGATTTCAGGAGCTTGTTGTTGCTCGGTCGAAGTCGTCGCGTTGTTTTCTATTTCAGTTTTTGTTTCTACCTGTTGCGCAGGCGATTTTTCTGTATCGCTGGATGAAGCCGCTTCATTCACAGGATCATTGGGTTTTTGATCTTCGTTCATGTTCGGCTCCATTAGCGAATATAGTGAGTGTTGGTATGTTGGATGTAGTTCGGAAATTCTGCAATCGAGCCATGGCTTTGTAATAGTGTGGCCAGTGACATCACATATTTGTAAGCATTCAAGGCAGTTTCGGCTCGTAGTCCGCTCAGCATATTTTGTGCATCGATGACCTGTATGGCGGTGCCCATATCTTCTTTAAAGGACAATTCTTGGATGCGTAAATTTTCCTGTGCGGCTTTCAAATTTTGTGCCAGAAGTGCATCACTTTGCTGTGCGCTGAGTGCTTCGCTATAAGATTTATAAATCAGATTTTCAATTTCCTGCTGGGTGCGTGCAGTGAGCAGTTCTGTGGCAGAGCGTTTGAGTTCGGCAGCCTGAATATTTTTGTTTTTATCGATCCCAGAAAACAGGTTATAGCGTGCGGCAACTCCGACAATCCAGTTTTCATTTTGATCCAGACTATATTCACCAAAAGCAAAAACATTCGGTTTTTTCGCTGCTTGCTGGGCTTTGACATTGGCTTGAGCTAATTGAGTATCCAGCTGCATTTTTTGAATCAGCGCAGAGTTCTGACTAAAGGTTTTCAGCAGATGATTTAAGGCCTGTGGCTCGGTTTTATTGACAAATAAAGGCGTCGAAAGTTCGGTGATGCTACTTTCCTGAAGCAGATTATTCAGCTGGAACAGGGCAGCATTCAAATTGGCCTGCGTATTTTGCTGGCTGCGCTCGGCATTATTACGTGCCACTTCAAATTGCATACGCTGGCCTTTACTGATAAAACCTTGCTGTTCCATTTTTAAGGCATTGCGATAATGCTGCTGCATGGCATTCAGATTAAACAGCGCAGCTGCATGCAATTGCTTTTGGAGCTGTACATTAAAATAACTTTGAATCAGTTCAAAACGCTGCGTATCTTGCTGCTGTTTGTTGCTGAGCTGACTACGACCGACCTGAATATTGGCAATTTCTTTGGCACTACGGGTGAGGCCTCCAGTATATATTGGCATAATCACGGAAACAGTGGGGCGAATCACCTGATCTTCAAGGATGACATTAGACGTATCCGGAATCAGACCAACTCCGCTATGAATAGTATTGTTAAGTCCATCACGCAGTGGATCGGTAATACCTGCAGGTAGATCCACGCCATTACTGGCCTCCCACTCATTAAGCCGGCCATTCACGCCTTGAGAGAGTGAATTCTCCAGATTATTTTTAAATTGCTTTAATGGAATATCGACTTCACTGTGAAAGGCATAGGCACGAACATTCAGGTCGACTCGTGGCAGACCTATACCTTTCACTGCTTCAGCTTCAAGTTTTGAAGCCTGTTCCAGACTTTGATAGGCTTGGCTGCTATAAGAATTTTGCAACAACTGACGTTCAGCATCCTGAAAGCTGATGCTCTGTGCATGAGCAAAGCTGCCATACATCATAGATGCAAGCAGATTTAAACCCCAGACAAGCTGTCTTTTATTTTTCTTTAAGTTCATAAAGTCGCTAAACTGATTTAAAGCCGGTAATGTTATCCCGCTAGTATAAATCAAAGGTCCGCAGATAGAACTAGTGTAAAGTTATAGTATTGTTTCTTTTACATCTGTATGGCTTTGTTGCACAAGCCTATCTGAACCGTACCGGGTTTGTCGGAGACTTTTTTATTTAAGTTAGGCCACCTGACCTAACGGGTTAATCTTATCATAGTACATTGCTTCAAACTCAAAAGGCGATACATAACCCAGTGCACTGTGTACACGCTTTTTATTGAACCAATCTACCCAGTTTAGTGTCGCAAGTTGTACATCTGCTAAACCTTGCCAATCTGCTTTTAAATATTCAATCACCTCTGTTTTGTATAAGCCATTCACCGTTTCAGCCAGAGCATTATCGTATGAATCACCAGTTGTACCGACTGATGCTCGTAAATTTGCAGCTTCTAAACGATTGGTATAGCGAATAGAAAGATATTGAACACCTCTATCTGAATGATGAATCACATTCTTTGGCATGCCTCGATCGTGCAAGGCTTGCTCTAATGCATCGAGCACCATATCTGTATTCATCCGTGTAGATACTTTCCATCCAACAATTGCTCGTGAGAACACATCAATAATAAAGGCGGTATAGACCCAGCCTGAATTTGTTTGAATATAGGGGTGAGTAGACCAAAGGAATCTCACCCTTATATCCGCACTTATGAAGGGTGGCTATATCTCGCAGTTGTGATTGACCTGTTTTCACGTCTTGTTGTTGGCTGGTCTATGAAATCCAGAATCACGGCAGATCTGGTTTTAGATGCGTTATTGATGGCTTTGTGGCGAAGAAACCCAAAGAACAAAGTCCTAATCCATTCTGACCAAGGCAGCCAATACACCAGTCATGAATGGCAGACATTTCTCAAGCATCATAATCTTGAAAGTAGTATGAGTCGTCGACTTGCGCAGTACACTGCTCATGCTATGACAATGCTGTTGCAGAAAGCTTCTTCCAGCTATTAAAGCGGGAACGAATTAAAAAGAAAATCTATGCGACCAGGACTGAAGCAAGGTCGGATATCTTTGAATATATTGAGATGTTCTATAATTCAAAACGCAGATATGGTTCCAATGGTCAGCGTTCTCCATTAGATTATGAAAAGGCCCATCAAAAGATGATTATGTGTGTCTAGAATTTTGGTGGCTATTCACATTGATAGTTTTGCTTGCCATATAGTTTGAGGCCATTTTTCTTTATACTGTCACTTAGACAGGTTGGACATTTGATTTCTAGTGTTATTTGCATCTCACTATCTTATCAAAAGCCAACCTGTTTTTTTCAGCATACTTTTTGAAACACCACCAAAAAACCAGGTTGAAAAAGTCAGCTTTAAGCTTGTCTGAAGAAATGACCATTGTCATTTTATTTCATCAATCCGGTTTTAGATTCTTCAAATATTTTTATTGCCAAATGATCGTTCCATTCTGGAAATCTGCTTTATTGTTTGAACCCCAATAAGCCAACTTTCCAAAATATGCTAAAAGGCTAAGTGGATTTCATCGAACTCAGGTTATTTTAGCTCTGCATAATTCCGCTGACACCGGTCACAATCATATCAATGGCAATGGTCCCAATCAGCAAGGCAGCCAGACGCCCGACAATATCGACATACAAATCAATATAATTGGAATGTTTATGCTGCAAATGATCATGCGCATATTTCATTAAAATAAGCAGGCTACAGGTCAGAAATAGCGTCACAAAAATCACCAGCACCAGTTGCCACAGGCTTAGCTGAATTCCGGTAATGACCGCGGCGCTGATGGTTCCCGGGCCAATCATAAACGGCATGGCAATGGTGCCGGCCAAATGATGTGGCGCACCGCGCATCACCCCAATGGTATCGGCGCCTTCAAACACATAGCGATAACCAATCACCAGAAAAATAATCCCGCCAAAAATCTGGAAAGATTCAAAACGGACATGCAGGACATCATGAAAAAAGGCTTCACCGGTTTTGGCGAAAATAATAAACACCACAAAGCTGATTAGACTGCCCTGAATCAGGGCGCGATTAAACACTCGGGCCTCGGAATTACGGATAATGCCGAGCATATAAATACTCATTAAAAACGGGTTTAATAATGAGAAAAACAGTGCAAAGGCGTGAAGCGATT
Source organism: Acinetobacter sp. YH12112 (assembly GCF_013418945.1). Classification (NCBI taxonomy): domain Bacteria; kingdom Pseudomonadati; phylum Pseudomonadota; class Gammaproteobacteria; order Moraxellales; family Moraxellaceae; genus Acinetobacter; species Acinetobacter sp. YH12112. Next base: position 87,156 of record NZ_VPBA01000007.1, read on the forward strand.
CAGACATCCTACAGATTCCTTATTGATCCGGGTCTGGAAAGAGCGGGCGCTTGCCTGGACTAATCCGGTTGATGTGCAAGAACATCAAATGGCGCTCGTATTTATCCAGAATGTCGTTAATGACCTGTTCCTTGCTATAACCCACCAGATCATTGCCTTGCGAGCCTTCAAACAGATAGGTTTCCAGACGGTAATAGTATTTCTTGGTGCGTTTGCCGCGTGAACTGAAGTTGGGTGTGTCATAACGGATTGGCCAGATCTGGTAAACGAAGTTTTCTTCTTCATCCAGCTGAATGGTTAAATCCAGATGTGACAGTTCCGGTTCATCATCCAGGGCTTTTTCCGCCAGATCGACCTGAATGCCTTTGTTGATGAATTCTGTGGCCACCGCATGCATTGCCGGTTTACAGACCTCTTCCAGCATTTGCTGGGTTTGCGATAAATTGGCATGCAGCATTACCCGGCTGAGGCGTTTTTTCCAGTTAAAGATGTCGACATTGCCGACCACGGGTGCCGCATTCATGCTGGTACTGGCCTGACGGAAATCTTCCAGTCTTAATGACTTGTACAGACCCGCCATCACAAAGAAAATCACAAAGCTAAAAGGCAGCCCCATAATAATGGTGGTGTTTTGCAGTGCAGTCACGCCATTGGCCATCAGCATGGCCAAAGTCAGTAAACCAATCGCCAGTGCCCAGAAGACACTTAACCAGCGCGGCGAATCATGTTCAATATTGCTAAATTTGGTGGTGAAATTCCCCAGTACCAGTGCGCCTGAATCGGCAGAAGTCACATAAAACAGCAAACCGGTAATGGTAGCGACGCCGGCCAGAAATGGGAACCACGGATATTGGGCAAGCAGGTCATAGAAACCATGTGCCGGATTGGCCAATACGGTGGTGGCCAGCTGGGTATTGCCATCAAAAATTACGCTGTGCAGGGCGCTATTTCCAAAAATTGACAGCCAGGTCAGGGTAAACAGCAGGGGAATAATTAAGGTACCGGCCACAAATTCACGGATGGTTCGGCCACGGGAAATTCGCGCCAGGAACAGGCCGACAAATGGCGACCAGGCAATCCACCAGGCCCAGAAAAACAGGGTCCAGCTGTTCATCCATTCTTTCGGTTGCTGAAACGGAAAACTGGTTAAGGACAGTTGCGGGAACTGGCTAATATAGTCGCCAAAGTTCTGGATTAACGCTGCCAGTAAAAACTCGGTATTGCCCATCACCAGAATAAACAGCAGCAGACCAATCGACACATAAATATTGACTTCAGACAGAATCCGGAGGCCTTTATTTACCCCAGAAGCCACTGAAATTGCAGTAATAATGACTGCAACGGCAATCAGCGCCGACTGGATCAGCAGGTTTTCTGGCACATCAAACAGTACATGCAGGCCGTAGTTGAGCTGAACCACACCAATCCCGCAGGTGGTGGCAATACCAAAAATGGTGCCCAAAACGGCCGCGGTATCAACACTATGTCCAATCCAGCCATTAACACGCTTGCCAAAAATCGGATAAAGCGCCGAGCGGATGGTTAGCGGCAGGTTATAACGATAACTAAAATAACCCAAAGCCACGCCAACCAAGGCATACATGCTCCAGCCAGTTAATCCATAGTGGAACAGGGTCCAGACCATTGACTGGCGCGCAGCCTCAAAAGTCTGGCCTTCGCCGACAGGCGGATTCATATAGTGAGACAGCGGTTCGGCCACCGAGAAGAACATCAGGTCAATCCCGATTCCGGCCGAGAACAGCATTGCCGACCAGCTCAGCAGGCTAAATTCCGGCTTGGAATGTTTGGGACCTAATTTGATGTCGCCATAACGCGACAGGGCAATAAACAGTACAAAGACCAGATATAAGGTGGCCGCCAGCAGGTAATACCAGCTAAAGGTCCGGCTGACCCAGTTCAAGATTTGGGTAATGAGCTGATTCGCCTGGTCATTAAATAAAATCGTAACCAGCGAAAACAGCAGGATGAGTGTTGCCGAAAGAAAAAAGACAACTTTGTTCAGACTATCGGTCGTCTGTTCAGTTTTCTTTTGCATAAATCTGTGACCATATTTTTTTAATTCGGATCTACAGCGCAGTGTGTTTTGGCTTAACCAGACTCTATAGGCATGGTTCTCATTACAAACATTTGCAAATGAAAAACAAACTGAGCTGTACATCAGGAAGCAGACGGGACTATAATTTATTTTAATTGAACGTTCAATTAAAATAACGTTTTTATATGTTACCTTGTCTTGTGCATGATTTTTATTAGTCAGGTCGATCTTATGCCTAAAGTTGGTATGCAACCGATTCGTCGTCAACAGCTGATTGATGCCACCTTATCTGCCATTAATGAACTGGGTTTTGCTGAAGCATCTATCAGCCAGATTGCCCAGCGGGCAGGTGTGTCTACAGGCATCATCAGTCATTATTTTCAGGGCAAGCATGGCCTGATTGAAGCGACCATGCGTTATTTGCTGCAACAGCTGGGCGATGCCATTTCGGCCAGTTTAAATACCGCAGAAAACACGCCGGAGCAGCGCCTGATTGCAATTGTGCGTGCCAATTTCTCGGCCGAACAGACTGACAAAGCGGCCATGAAAACTTGGCTGGCATTCTGGGCCAACAGTATGCATCAACCTGACTTGCATCGTTTGCAGCAGGTTAACCATTACCGCCTGCATTCCAATATCAAGCATGAGTTTGCCAAACAGCTGGACCGCGATCAGGCCGAACGCGCCGCACAGGGTCTGGCCGCACTGATTGACGGTTTCTGGTTACGCGGTTCCTTAATGACCACTGAACTGGATGCCGATTTACCTATTCAGATTTGTGCCGACTATATCCGTCAGCAACTCAATATTCATTAAATTACGAGGAGAACCGATTGATGCAATTCAATACACAACGACCTTATATTCACGGTCAGTTTGTCGATGCTTCATCCTCTGAAACATTCCAAAGTATTAATCCGGCCAATGCTGAGGTGTTGGCCACCATTCAGGCATGTAACCAGGCCGATGTTGATCGGGCAGTACAGTCTGCCAAACAGGGACAAAAAGTCTGGGCAGTCATGACCGCCATGCAGCGTTCCCGCATTTTAAATCAGGCCGTAGCCATTTTACGGGCACGCAATGATGAGCTGGCGGAAATTGAAAGCCTGGACAGTGGCAAGCCTTTAAGTGAAACCCGGAGCGTTGATATTGTAACCGGGGCCGATGTGCTGGAATATTATGCCGGCATTTTACCAGCACTCGAAGGCCAGCAAATTCCGTTAAGAGAAAGTTCTTTTATTTATACCCGCCGTGAACCGCTTGGTGTGGTGGCCGGTATTGGCGCCTGGAATTATCCAATCCAGATTGCGTTATGGAAATCTGCACCGGCCTTGGCCGCAGGCAATGCCATGGTGTTTAAAGCCAGTGAAATTACCCCACTGACCGCGTTAAAACTGGCCGAAATTTATAGTGAAGCCGGAGTACCAGACGGCGTCTTTAATGTGGTGACCGGTGGTGGCGATGTGGGTAGCTACCTCACTGAGCATCCAGAGATTGCCAAAGTATCCTTTACCGGCGGTGTGAGTACCGGTAAAAAAGTAATGGCACAGGCGGCGGCGTCCAGCTTAAAAGAAGTCACCATGGAACTTGGTGGAAAATCACCGTTAATTATCTGTGAAGATGCCGATCTGGATCTGGCTGCCGATATTGCCATGATGGCCAATTTCTACAGTTCTGGACAGGTGTGTACCAATGGAACCCGGGTGTTCATTCCTAGTGCATTAAAAGCCGCTTTTGAAGAAAAGATTCTGCAGCGCATTCCCTATGTGCGCATGGGTCAGCCTTTAGACCCGAACACTAATTTCGGGCCACTATCCAGCTTTGCCCATATGGAAAAAGTATTGCATTACATTGAGCTGGGCAAACAGCAGGGCGCTCGTCTGTTAACAGGCGGGCAGCGCGCAGCGGCAGCTGAATTTGCACACGGGGCTTTTGTCGAACCCACAGTATTTACTGATTGTCATGATGAAATGTGCATTGTTCAGGAAGAAATTTTTGGCCCGGTTATGAGTATTTTAAGTTATGACAGCGAAGATGAAGTAATCCGCAGAGCCAATGCCACCACCTATGGTCTGGCTGCTGGTGTGGTCAGTCCGGATTTAAGCCGTGCCCATCGTATTATTCATCAGATTGAAGCGGGGATTTGCTGGCTGAATACCTGGGGCGAATCTCCGGCAGAAATGCCGGTTGGTGGCTATAAACAGTCCGGTGTTGGCCGTGAAAATGGTCTGGTGACCTTACAGCACTATACCCAGACCAAATCGGTTCAGGTGGAACTGAGTCCTTTCCAATCTGTATTTTCAGCTTAAGGGAGGATCATGCTGCATGAATTATGACTATATTATTATTGGCGCAGGTTCTGCCGGGAATGTGCTGGCGGCTCGATTAACCGAAGATCCGGACACGACGGTGTTGCTCCTGGAAGCAGGTGGGCCGGACTACCGGCTGGATTTTCGTACCCAGATGCCTGCCGCGCTGGCTTATCCCTTACAGGGCCGGCGTTATAACTGGGCCTATCTGACCGATCCGGAACCGTATATGAATAACCGCCGTATGGAATGTGGTCGCGGTAAAGGCTTGGGCGGTTCCTCCCTGATTAACGGCATGTGTTATATCCGCGGCAATGCGATGGATCTGGAACAATGGGCCAGTTTGAAAGGACTGGAACATTGGAGCTATGCCGACTGCCTGCCTTATTATAAAAAGGCCGAAACCCGTGATATTGGCGGCAATGACTATCATGGCGACAGTGGTCCGGTACAGGTCGCCACCCCGAAAGCCGGAAATAACGAGCTGTTTCATGCCATGGTCGATGCTGCGGTACAGGCTGGCTATCCACGTACCGATGATTTAAATGGCTATCAGCAGGAAGGATTTGGCCCGATGGACCGTACCGTAACCCCACAGGGACGCCGTTCCAGCACGGCGCGTGGTTATCTGGATATGGCCAGACAGCGCCCGAATTTAACCATTCGCACCCATGCCATGACCAATAAAATTCTATTTAATGGCAAGCAGGCTATAGGCGTCGAATATTTTCAGGGACAAAGTACCGCGCAGCCACTCCAAGTCTTTGCTGAAAAAGAAGTGCTGCTCTGTGGGGGTGCCATTGCTTCCCCGCAAATTCTGCAGCGTTCCGGTGTCGGTAATGCCCAGCATCTAAAAAGCCTGGAGATTCCGGTGGTTCATGATTTACCGGGCGTGGGCGAAAACCTGCAAGATCATCTGGAAATGTATTTACAGTATCAGTGCAAAAAACCGGTCAGCTTATATCCAGCCTTAAAATGGTATAACCAGCCAAAAATTGGCGCAGAATGGCTGTTTTTAGGTCAGGGTGTGGGTGCCAGTAACCAGTTTGAAGCCGGTGGCTTTATCCGCACCTCCGATGAGTTTGCCTGGCCGAATATCCAGTATCACTTTTTACCGGTCGCCATTAACTACAATGGCAGTAATGCCATTCAGCAGCATGGTTTTCAGGCGCATGTCGGTTCCATGCGCTCTCCATCCCGCGGTCGGGTCAAACTGCGCTCCAAAGATCCGTTTCAGCATCCAAGTATCCTGTTCAATTATATGAGTACCGAACAGGACTGGCGCGAGTTCCGTGATGCCATCCGCATTACCCGGGACATCATGCATCAACCGGCTTTAGATGCCTATCGCGGCGAAGAAATCAGCCCGGGCAAACAGGTACAAAGTGATGCCGAGCTGGACGAATTTATCCGTAACCACGCTGAAACTGCGTTCCATCCATCTTGCAGCTGCAAAATGGGTGAAGATGATATGGCCGTGGTCGATGGCTACGGGCGGGTACATGGACTGCAAAACCTGCGAGTGATTGATGCTTCCATCATGCCGCTGATTATTACCGGCAACCTGAATGCCACCACCATTATGATGGCCGAAAAACTGGCCGATCATATTCGTGCCAAACCGGCGCTGGCCAAATCTACGGCGCCATTTTACCGGGCCAATACGCCAGTCCGGTCAATCTAGCCGCAACAGAACGCTTTGATCTCTTAGATCATTTTGATGTGCATTTTTATACACATCCTTTTTCTTAGTTAAAACCAGATACCCAACCATCCGCACAGCTCACGGTCCGATGGTTGGCTGGGATTTTTTACATTTAATCAGGTTAAATTTTAAAACAATGATTCCATTTACAAGAACGGTGGTCGCCGCCGGGTGTCTGTCATGTATCAGCATGTCCAGCTGGGCCAATGATGCATCGTCTTCCTCTATTGATGTGTCTGGTCAGCTGACCGCAGTATCTAAATATGTGTCGCGCGGTCTGACCAATGCACCAGAAAATGAAGACCTGGCTTTGCAGGCCTCTTTAACCCTGGGTTACGGAAATTTTTATGCTGCTTATTGGGGCAGTACACTGGGTTATTCATACCGCGATTTACAACAAGGCCGGCAATACAGCACCGATAAAATGGAACATGATTTTATTGTCGGGCATGTGTCAGATTTTAAAGGCCTCACTTGGGATCTGTGGAATGCGACCTATTATTATCCGGGTGGGGACAGCACCACCTCCAATGAACTGGGCCTGCGTGTCAGTAAAAACCTGAATGAGCAAGCTACACTAACCTTCGGCGTGTCGACCTATTTATATGATGTGGTGTATATGAATCAGGGTGATACCTATGTCAGCCTGAACTATGCCCATCAGCTCAGCGACAAATTAACTGGAAATCTGGCCGTTGCCGGTTCCTATTTTAATGACTCCGGCAAATATGAAGGCCAGGAATTTTTAGATACCCAGACCGATACTGCTTTTCGTTTTGCCTCGGTCGGGCTGGATTATGCAGTTGCGCCGAATGTGAATGTCTTTTCCGACTTCATTCTGGGTGGCTATGACCGCAGTAAAATCAAACAGAAAAATCAGGCGGTTTGGGGCCTAAGATATAGCTTCTAATCTAGTCCCCAAGCATCAACCCTTTAATTGAGCGTGGAAGAGGGCTGTTCCGGCCGAATGCGAATGCTTAAACCCTGAGGAAGGTTCAGGCTTAAATCCATCTGGTAGTGATGATGTTGGAGCAGCGCTTTCACCAAAGCCAGCCCTAAACCATGACCCTGTTGCTGGGCAGATTTACGCCAGAAGCGCCGGGTCATCTGGGTCAGTTCAGCGCCAGTCAGCCCCTGACCATCATCTTGTACCAGCAGTTGCTGATTATGCATGGTAATTGCAATTCGGCTTAAACCTTGGGCATGTAGCAGGGCATTTTCCAGCAGATTTTTCAGAATCGTCTGCAAGCTCAGCGGTGGTAGTTGCAGGGTCTGCAGACTTTCCCAATCGACCTGTAATACACAATTTAAATGCGGATAAACCGGACTTAATTCCTCCATCACTTGCCTCAAAACCGGCGCGACTTCGGTGGTTTCCGAATCTGTGGCGGCTTGCGCTGCTTCATGATCGGTCTGGCTCAGTAATAACAATTGTTCCAGCAACTGCTGATAGCGCCAGATACTGCTTTCCGCCTGTTTCAGGTTTTCAATCAGCTTGCTGGCCTGCGCCGGATTCTGCTCGACCATCATCCGGCTGAGTTGTACATGGGTTTTAATTGCAGTTAAAGGACTACGCAGTTCATGCGCGGCATAGGCGGTAAACAGTTTTTCATTTTCCAGACTATGGTGCAGGTTCTGAATCAGCTGATTGGAATTATCGACAAAAGGCTGGACTTCTTTGGGAATTTTACGCGCATCTAGATGTTGCAGATAATGCGCCGCATCTGACAGCGAATGCTGTTTATCTGCCAGTTGCTGGGCCATATCATCTAAAGGGCGGAATTCTTTACGCAGAATATGAATCACCAGCGCCATACAGATCAGTAGCGATAACACCAGCGGAATCAGCACCGATTGCAGAATCTGTTGCAATAACGACGCTCTAAGCACCAGCCGTTCTGCGGCCACCACCTGAATGTCGCCTTTACGCAGCACATAACTGCGCCATTCCACACCATTTTCCTGCCAGGTGCTAAAACCCGGTTGCTGTCCGGTCAGCTGCACCGGCGCACCGCGGGTACGAGCCACCACATACGGTCCCAAGGTAATATCCGAACTAAACACCGACACCTCACAGGCAATCAGGTTTTGCGCATGATACTGTTCGGCCACCTGTTTTAAGGAATCGGGATTAATTTCCTGGAGCGGCAAATGCTGAATCAGCCGCGCCACCATTTGTGCAGAGGCAAACAGGCGCTGATCCAGCGTATCTTGCAGCCGCTGCTGCAAATCATAATATAGCCAGCAAAACACCAGACTCCACAGGCTAAGAAACACCATCATAAACATGCTGACCAGCCGCCATTTTAAACTGTAGTTCTGCATGTTCAGCTCTCGGTTTCCGGCACTTTAAACATATAACCAACACCACGAATGGTCTGAATCAGCTGCGGCTCTAGTTTCTGACGTAAATGATAAATATGCACATTTAGCGCATTGCTCTCGATACTGTCCTGATAGCCATACAGTTTATCGAGCAGCTGTTCATTTTTTAAAATCTGGTTGGGATGGCTCATCAGGGTTTCCAGCAGGCTGTATTCACGCCGTGACAGAGTCACCGGCTGCTGCTGGAACGTGACTTCCTGGGTATCGCGGTTCAGCTGTAAATCACCCAGTTGCAACAAGTTGGAAGAAAAACCTCGATTACGCCGTGCCAGCGCATGAATACGGGCAATCAGCTCGTCCAGTTCAAAGGGTTTGGTCAGGTAGTCATCGGCCCCCAGATTTAAGGCTTCTACACATTGCCGGGTTTGATGCCGGGCGGTTAAAACCAGTACCGGCAGATGAATTTCATCCTGGCGCCACTGCTGCAGCAGTTCCAGACCGTCCTGATCAGGCAGGCCCAAATCCAGCAGGCACAGGTCGACCGCACTTTGCCGGATAAAATAATCAGCAGCGCGTGCAGTGGCCACATGCTCGACTGAAATATTTAAATAGTCCAGCGCTGAACAGATACTTTGGGCAATATAAGGATCATCTTCGACCAGAACCACAAACATAGTTACTCTCCACCTGAAATCCTATTTTATAAATAATGAGCTATGTTAATGTTCTCTTAATTTAATCTTTTTAATAATGAATCGGGTTTTCTACAGAAAAATGGACGTCATGATTACGCGTGTAAGTGCTTTGCTTGTGGTTCTTTGTGCATTCTGGCCAGTTTGGTCACAGGCGCAGGAGTTCTTGCCACCCGATCAAGCGTTTCAGTTTCAGGCGCGTTCTATTAGCGATGATCAGGCGGAACTGCGCTGGACCATCGCCGAGGATTATTATTTATATCATGATCAGCTACAGGTGCGTAGCGATGCTGGTGCGCTAAAATTACAGCTGCCGGTCCCGGAAGATAAGAACGATCCGACCTTTGGCCAGACCAAGGTGCATTATCATCAGGTCAAGACTACAATTAAGGTCGCGCCAAACCAGCAATTTAAAATTCAGTGGCAGGGCTGTGCCGAAAGCGGTTTATGTTATCCGGTGCAACGCGCCACCATTCAGACCGATGCGCAAGGCTTGTTGCCCCAGTCAGATGCACCTTCAAGCGAACGGCGTTTATTAAGCGCTGCCAAACCGGTCGCGCTGGATGCACCGGCTAAAATTGAAGCAGCACCAAGTAAGCCTGAAAAAACAGCACTGACAACTGCGCCAATTACAGCTGAAGAAGTAGTCATTGAAGATGAAGCGATTGCAGCAGTAGAGAATACAAAGCCAACAAAACTCACCGACGCTGTCGCTGCTTCAGAAATTTCAGTCGTAGCATCCAATCCGGTGCCGGCCAGTGAAATCGCAGGCGAGACGCAAACGGCAGCAGCCGCGTCATTACAATCTGAATGGAACAATGACCAGTATTTTTTCAATTTACTCTCGGAACATCATTTATTTTTTAATCTGCTGATTTTTTTAGGTTTTGGTATTTTACTGGCCTTTTTACCTTGTTCTTTGCCACTGATTCCAATTCTATCCGGTATTCTGGTACAACGTCATCGCGGTTATCGTGCTGCGTTGATTGCGCTGGCTTTTGTACTGGGTATGGCCGCAGTGTATGCGGTGATGGGACTGGCGGTTGCACAACTGGGCTATAGTTTCCAGCGCTGGTTCCAAAGCCCGATCTTTATTGGCATCTTTGCGGTGCTGTTTATTTTATTTGCCTTGAACCTGTTTGGGGTGTATCAGCTGTCCTTACCACAGGGTTTATTGCAACGACTGGACCGATGGCAGCAAAAACAGCAGGGCGGTACGCTGGTGGGTGCTGCGTTAATGGGGATGATTTCCGCGCTGATTGTAGGTCCGTGTATGAGCGCGCCTTTGGCCGGTGCTTTGCTGTTCGTATCGCAACTGGATCAGCCAGTACTTGGCGCGACCTATCTGTTTGTACTGGGTCTGGGCCTCGGGATTCCTTTATTTATTGCCGCTGTATTTGGCGCCAAATATTTACCGAAACCGGGTTTGTGGATGAACCGGTTGAAATTCAGTTTCGGCTTTTTAATGCTGGCGCTGGCGGTTTATTTCGCCCGCCCATTGCTGCCGACCGTGGCCTATTTCCTGTTGATGGGTATTATTTTTCTGGCGCTGGCGATTTACTGCTTCGATTTAATCCGCAGACATCTGCAAGGGAAAATTTCGCGTGTTGGCGTTATTGTGCTGGCGCTGGCCATGACCGCTATTGGTATTTGGCATATTCAACATGGCCTTCAGCAGATGGGTGCAGTCCATGCCCAACAAACACTCAGCTGGCAAAAGGTGCATACCCAGCAGGAACTGGCACAGCTGCTACAGCAAAACAGTGGACGCAGTATCGTGATTGATGTCTATGCCGACTGGTGTGTGGCCTGTCAACCGGTAGAAAATGAAGTCCTGCCCCGTACCGATGTACAGGCCGCCTTGCAGGATGTGGTACGGATTAAACTGGATTTAACCGAGTATCATCCATCTCAAGATGAATTACTGCGTGACTGGCAGATTCTTGGTCCACCGACCATGATTTTCCTGGACAGTCAGCAGCAGGAACAGCGTACTTTACGTTTAACTGGTACCTTTAGCGCGACCCAACTTATTCAGCGCTTACAGCAACTTCAGCAGGCAAAAACACCATGATGGTTTCTGCAACGGCGCTGCATATAGGCCCACTGATGTTGCCGTGGCAGATTGTGCTGCTGCTCACCGGATTAGTGCTGGTGTATGGGACAGGGCGATATTTCAGACAGAAACAGCAATGGCCTGAACCTAGCTGGCGCATCTTTAGTGACAGCTTGTGGACGTCATTCTGGGTGGGATTAATTGCCGCACGACTGGTTTTTGTGCTGATGCATGCCGATCATTATCTGGCGACACCACTGGATATAATCAAGATTCAGGACAAAGGCTTTCATTTTTATGGTGGATTGATTGCCGGCATTGGGTGGTTTTTATGGAAAAACCGGGCATTGGCCAATCTGCCTAAAGCGATATTGATCGCGCTATTTGTTGCGATCCAGCTTTGTCTGAACTGGGGTATTCAATCAGTCTTGCCACAGCAGAATCAGTATCCTGACCTGCAATTTCAAAATTTACAGCAGCAACAGGTGCCGCTACAGCACTGGGTTGGCAAACCGACCGTCATCAACCTGTGGGCCAGCTGGTGTCCGCCGTGTCACCGGGAAATGCCGGTTTTACATCAGGCCCAGCAGGATTATCCGGACATTCATTTTGTAATGCTGAATCAGGGCGAAACGACTGACACCGTACAGGATTATCTGCGTCAGCATGGTTTTAATTTCCAGCATGTCCTGTTTGATCCTCAAGGTGACATGGCCACCCAGATGAATATGTATGGCTTGCCAAGCACCTTGTTCTTTAATGCGCAAGGACAGCTCGTGCATCGGCATATGGGAGAACTGACCCAGCCGATGCTGCGTCGCTATATCAATGATCTTTCTGCTCCATCTTCAAAATAACAGGAAATTCTCATGAAAATGATTTATCCCGCTGCGTTGTTCCTGCTGCTGTTAAATACGACAGCATTTGCCCAGACTGATCTGAAAAAACAGATTGAGCAGGAAGGCTTTAAATTTATCAAACAGATTGAAGCGCCAGAAAAAATGACCGGATGGGCCGGGCATATGCAGCAAAGTCCGGCAACCGTGTTTATTTCCAATGACCAGAAATATTACATTATTGGCGATTTGCACAATGCCAAGGGTGAGAACCTGACCATCAAAGCGCTTGAAACCCATGTCAAAGACGCCGTGCTGGATGATGTCTGGAAAAGTCTGGAAAACTCCACCTGGATTCAGGACGGACAAAAAGATGCGCCGCGGATTGTATATGTATTTTCAGACCCGAATTGTCCGTATTGCCATACCTTCTGGCAAAAGGCACGTCCGTGGGTGAAGGCGGGGAAGGTACAGCTTAGACATATTCAGGTGGCAGTCATTCGTGATGAGAGTCGCGGGCAAGTGGCAACCATGCTGATGGCTAAAAATCCACAGCAGGTGTTTACCAGTTACAATGCCAACAAAGGGCAAAACAAGTTAAAAATTACCAAAAATATCCCTGCTGATATTGCTGCAAAAATAGATGCCAACCAGGAACTAATGGCTAAATATGGTTTCTTTGCCACGCCGTCAATGGTGTGGAAAAACCAGCAAGGCGAGTTTAAGTCCGCCCAAGGGATGACGGAGGATTTAAGAGAGATTTTTGAAAAGTAAAAGGTTCATGAACAATGGCAGATGTTGTTTAAGTTAGCGCTTGGGGTGTAAAAAATCTTCCCCTTGTGGAATGCTGTTCCTCACCTCTTTAATAAAGAGGGGTTAGGGGAGATTAGATATAAAAAAGACCGTCGCTAAGGGCAGTTTTTGATCATAACTTGCTAATAATGACAATTGTCGCTATTATGTACTTAATACAGCCGCCACGCTTAGTTCTTCTTTTGAAGTCCGCGCAACCTTGGCGGTTTTTTTATGCCTCGATTTTAGTGAATTATGTTAAAACCTTATAATAAAAAGCCTTTATCATATGCTGAGCAAGTGCATCATCTACAGTCTAAAGGATTGAGTATTCATAATGTTGCTTGGGCTGAAGGAATATTGGCAAAATATGGTTATTATCGCTTAAGTGCATATTGGTATCCTTACCGAATAAGGTCAGGAAATAATGTCTTAGATCGATTCAAGCCGGGCACTTCGTTTGAAAAAATTGTGCAATTATATGAATTTGATACTGAATTACGATTACAAATATTTGGTGCTATAGAAATTATAGAAACGTTTTACGAACGAAATTAACGTACTATCTCGGTCATCAATATGGTGCATTTGGTATATACAGCGCACAAAATTTTTATCCCAAATTTAACCATAGAAAATTTTTAGAAACATGCAACAAAGAAGTTGAACGCTCTAAAGATACGTTCATCCAGCATTTTCAACAAAATTATGATGGTTTTCCTCAAATCCCAATCTGGATGTTGACAGAAGTTTTAAGTTTTGGTTCATTGTCATTTTTATATAGTGGTTTAATAAATAATAAGGCAAACAATAAAGAAGATAAGAAAGCTATCGCACAGCATTTTTCTTTGCATCATGAAAAATTAGCTGAATGGTTGCATATATTGACCTATGTGAGAAATATTTGTGCCCATCATGGAAGGTTATGGAATAAAGAATTAGCAATTAAATCTAAAGCTGACAAAGATCCAAATTGGCAATCACCGATTACACCGACGAATAAACGTATCTTCTATGTACTCTTAATCTTAAAAACCTTGCTAAGACCGACAGGATTTGATTCAGAGTGATGCTATCAATTGAATAAACTCTTAAAACCTATTGTGAAAGATGAAAATTGGCGTGTTGCGATGGGTTTTCCTGATAATTGGGAAGAACATCCTATTTGGAGCTTATGAAATATGGTAAAAAAATACCAGAATTTTTAGAAGGTCGTAGCCCTGATCGTCAAAATCGCATTTTGGAAAATACAAAAATAATCTTAAAAGATTGTGTTATGGATGAGGTTTATTTGTTACAACTAGCAAAAAAGCGAAAAGTGAAGAAACTATCAGGATAACTTTAGATGACTTAAGAGTTCGAGTTCACAAAAACCGCACTTAAAAGTTTGATAAGCTGAAACCGCGTATCGCTTAGTCTATCAAGTCATTGACGCCAAAATTGTGGTGCTTGTCTTAGACGTTGACCGCCGTGACACCATTTATAAAAAGATGTAAAAAAGACCGCTATATTGCGGTCTTTTTAGTATTTAGACTTTTATAATTTCACCAACTCCACCCGACGGTTTTTCGCCTTACCATCTTCAGTCGCATTATCTGCAACAGGCTGAGTATCCCCAAAACCTTTGGCTGTCAGACGATTTGTATCAATGCCTGCTTTGGTTAGAGCAGTCACCACAGCTTGCGCACGTTGCTCAGACAATTTTAAATTATGCGCCGCATCGCCTGTATTATCAGTATGTCCGTAAATGCCAAGTTTTAAATCATCGTTATCTTTCAGTAAAGCAATAATCTGATCTATTTGTTCTCGTGAGTCTGGCAAAATATCGGCTTGATCTGTGGCAAAGTTAATTTGCACACTCACTTTACTGTCCTGATCCAGACTTTGTTTCAGTGCACTCGACGTCAGTGCTTTGGCAGTGATATTTAAGGGCTGACTTTCCGCTACCATTAAACCCATATAGTGACCAGATTGCGCCAAATGGAACCAAATATTTTTATCCGCTTGTCGAATCACATACGTTTGCGCAGGGTAATTATAAATATCAGCCAAACCTGAACCATGTTGCACCCGAATGGCATCAGGCAGACTGTTGGCAAGCTCTTTGGGGATTTGACTATTGGCAACTTCTACACCGCCAAGCTGTTTAATTACCGCATCAAGATTACGCTGTATTTCTAAATAACTGCCTTCTTTATAATCTGATTTAGCGGTAATACCCGAACTAAACAGTTTTCCTTCAACCCAGTGAAAGTCATGTCCTGTCCAAAACGGCACACGTTCAAACTTTCGATTTTCATCATTCTGATAGCGATAACCCTGTGGTAACTCAATATAAGGAAACTTGCCAAGCACTGCGGTCGAAATGGGGATGTTATTCAGATCAAAATCTGAGCTGGCTTTGGCAGTTTCATTTGAATCCGATGTGATTTCAGAAGTACTGACTTCAGTTTCAGCCTGATCAGAAGCCGGTTTGGTACAGCCATACATAAGTGCCAGTACACAACTTAAACTTAGCCCCAAAATTGTTTTTTGAAAAGTCATCAGATATTTCCTTATTTTACTGATCTCAATATTCTGCTTATATTTTAAACAGTATAGCTGAGCCGGTTTAAATTTTCATTTCTTATAGAAGCTGAAAGTCGCAAAGTCGTTTCTCAAGGAAATTGGGCTACAGAAGAACACTGCATCTATTCGTTTAATAGGAAGGTAAATCACTGATCATTTACAAGCTAAACCCCTTGATTTTTCCTCATCTTCAACTGAGCCAAATTCATGTTGATGCTTTTATAGACATTTTTATATAAGCGTCGTTTGACCTAAACAGACCAGATCCAAATATTTAGGCGAGCCAATTTTTTATTCCATCAAGAAGCTCATTTTCTTCAACAAAATGTGAAGATATTTAGCTACAATAAAAATTATAAATAATTGTTTTTATTAAAATTAAAAAAATCTATTTTGATTCTAAATCTAGCTTTTTGGCCTTTTTCCAGCAAGAAAAATTGGACTCGATTGATGACTCATAGGGCAGTCTATTTTTCTATATTTTCGCCTTAAATAACGCTATTCAAATCAAAACATGAATTTAATTCACTATTAACTTAGATTAAATCATTTTTATTCATCTTAGGGTTCACGTATAACTAAAACCAGAAAGACAATCAGATTTTTATTTTTAGATATTTAAAGCGGTGGAACAGATGAGTCAACAGTTTGCATGTTCAATTAAACGTATTCGTTTTGATGAAAACTATCAACCAGCGGACAGTACCCGTTTAACAACCAACTTTGCCAATCTGGCGCGTGGCGAAAGCCGTGAACAGAACCTGCGTAACACGCTGCGCATGATCAATAACCGTTTTAATGCCTTGGCACATTGGGATAATCCGAAGGGTGACCGTTATTCACTGGAAATTGATATTGTGTCTGCAGATCTTGATGTCGAAGGCAATGGTAACGCCTTTCCAGCCATTGAAATGCTGAAATCGACGATTGTTGATCATCGTACCAATCAGCGTATTGAAGGCATGATCGGAAACAGTTTTTCATCGTATGTACGTGATTATGACTTTAGCGTGCTTTTATTGTCCCAAGGCCATAAAGCCGGGGAAATGCCTGACAACTTTGGTGATTTGCACGGCAAGCTGTATCAGTACGTGGTGAATTCCGAGGCGTTCCAGTCACAGTTTAATAAACAGCCGGTGATCTGCCTGAGCGTATCGACCACCAAAACCTATTATCGTACCGCCAATATTCATCCGGTGTTAGGGGTTGAATATCAGCAAAATGAATACTCAAGAACAGATCATTATTTCGCAAAAATGGGTTTAACTGTTCGCTATTTTAAACCGGAAAATAGTGCTGCACCTTTGGCGTTCTATTTTAGCGGTGATTTATTGGCGGATTATACCGATCTTGAATTAATCAGCGCGATTAGCACCATGGAAAGCTTCCAGAAGATTTATCGTCCTGAAATTTATAATGCCAACTCGACTGCAGGTCAGGTCTATCAACCTAGTCTTGAGTACCCGGATTATTCCTTAACGCAAATTGTCTATGACCGTGTCGAGCGTAGCCAGCTGGCCGTAAAACAGGGCAAATGGACAGAAGAACACTTTATTAAACCGTATCAGCACATTCTGGAACAGTGGGCTGCCAGCTACGCCGTAGCAACCAACGCTGCTTAATTCAACGTATAGAGATAGAAGATTAAAGATGAGCATTTTACTCCCAACCTCAACCGCAGGCAGCTTACCGAAACCATCCTGGCTGGCAGAACCGGAAAAACTCTGGTCGCCATGGAAACTTGAAGGCGATGCACTGCGTGAAGCCAAACAGGATGCCTTGAGCCTGTCACTGCATGAACAGTTACTGGCCGGAATTGATATTGTCAGCGATGGTGAGCAGACCCGTCAGCATTTTGTCACCACCTTTATTGAACATCTCGAAGGTGTGGATTTTGAAAAACGGGAAACGGTGCGTATTCGTAACCGTTATGATGCCAGCGTACCTTCGGTGATCGGTGAGGTGGCCCGGAAACAGCCGGTGTTTGTGGAAGATGCCAAGTTTTTACGCAGCCAGACCACTCAGCCAATTAAATGGGCTTTGCCGGGTCCAATGACCATGATTGATACCCTGTACGATGGTCATTACAAAAGCCGTGAAAAACTGGCTTGGGAATTTGCCAAAATCCTGAATCAGGAGGCAAGGGAACTCGAAGCTGCTGGAGTTGATATTATCCAGTTTGATGAACCTGCTTTTAACGTGTTCTTTGATGAGGTCAATGACTGGGGCGTGGCCACGCTGGAACGCGCACTGGAAGGTCTGAAATGCGAAACCGCCGTGCATATCTGTTATGGCTATGGCATTAAAGCCAATACCGACTGGAAAAAAACCTTAGGCTCCGAGTGGCGTCAATATGAAGCCGTGTTCCCGAAACTGCAACAATCCAAAATTGATATTGTATCGCTGGAATGCCAAAACTCGCGGGTACCGATGGACCTGATTGAGCTAATCCGCGGTAAAAAAGTCATGGTTGGCGCTATTGATGTGGCCACCAGCCAGATTGAAACCGCAGATGAAGTGGCCAATACCCTGCGTAAAGCTTTGCAATTTGTTGATGCCGACAAGCTTTATCCATCGACCAACTGTGGTATGACGCCGTTATCGCGTCAGGTGGCGCAAGGCAAACTTCGTGCTTTAAGTGCCGGCGCCGCTATTGTGCGTCAAGAACTGAGTGCTTAACGCGCAGGCACATCATGTGGCAGAGCTGATGGGAATGGATGGAAAACACCTGATCCGGCCCATCCGCTTAACAACCATTTCAAGCATAACCCAAGAACATGAAGGAATCCGGTGATGATTGAAGCAGCAGACTTTAGAAATGCCATGTCTTTGCTCAGCAGCGCGGTCAATGTGGTGACCACGGCAGGGGCATCCGGTGTGCATGGATTTACCGCATCTGCCGTGTGTAGTGTAACCGATACACCACCGACCTTATTGGTTTGCATGAATCAGACCTCACGCTCACACGCCCATTTTATTGAAAATAAAGTCTTGAGCGTGAATGTGCTAGGCGCGCAGCATCAACAAATCTCCAATGTCTTTGCCTCCAAAATGAATTCTGAAGAGCGCTTTCAATATGGAACCTGGACCGAACTGGAAACCGGCGCACCGGTGTTAGCAGATGCTTTGACCAGTTTTGATTGCGAGATTGAGCAGATTCAGCAGGTGGGTACGCATAGTATTTTTATGTGCCGTGTGGTGGCCATTCAGCACAGTCAACAAGAACATGGTCTGGTGTATTTTAATCGTGCCTATCATCAGGTTGGTGAGCTGGAACCTGCTTAAGGCGCCTTGTTTTTAATTTCAAATTATTCAGAAAGTATTTTGTGGAAATTATCATTTTTTTAATCATCGGGGCATGCGCAGGCTTTGCCGCTGGGCTGTTTGGGGTCGGTGGCGGAACAATCATTGTACCACTGTTATATATCGTGTTTATGCAGATGGGTTATAGTCCGGATGTGATTATGCATTTGGCTTTAGGTACATCGCTAGCAACTATTGTGGTCACCTCTATCAGTTCATTGATGGCGCACCATAAGAACGAGGCAGTGCTGTGGCCAGTCTTTAGACATCTAGCTCCGCCTATGGCCATTGGATGCTTTTTTGGTGCAGGGATTGCCGGTTTAATTTCGGGCTTACATTTGCAGATTGTGGTAGGAATCTTTCTGATCTGGGTAGCGTATACAATGTTCATAGGTAGCAAAAAGCCGGTAGAGCAGGGGAAAACCTTACCCTCAACCGGTCAACAAATCGCTGCAGGCTCAGGAATTGGTTTTGCTTCAGCCATATTTGGGATTGGCGGTGGCAGCTTGACCGTACCGTATCTGAACCGTTATGGCGTGGTCATGCAACAAGCTGTAGGCACATCTGCGGCCTGTGGTTTACCCATTGCAGTTGCTGGCGCTTTAGGCTTTATGATTTTTGGGATGCATGCGCAGGTCAATGTGCCCAATACTATTGGCTTTGTTCATATTTATGCTTTTCTTGGTATTAGCATTATGAGTTTCTTTACTGCCAAACTTGGGGCGAAAACAGCACATGCATTATCGCCACAAATCCTGAAAAAATGTTTCGCCGTGTTATTGGTGATTGTGGGCTGTTTCTTTCTGGTTAAGGGTTTGGGTTAAGCTGAAGGCAATTGGAAGATAACGAATACGCTCATAATAGTGGTTTGATTATAGAGCGTATGCTTCTCAGCAGATTCATGATCTAAATAATTATCTTTAGAAGGAGCTTCCTGTTCAATTTGGATTACTTAATTTACTTAGAAGAAGTCGGTTACCTCAATTAAAAATAGATCAATAAATATTAATTTTTTTCATTTCAAAGCAGTGTTCATTGTCTGTTTTATGAAATTTTTCCTGTGAAGTTTCAAGCCAGGAAAGTACTCAATAAAATTTTTAAATAATAATTTTACATCATTAATAATAATGATTATCATTTGCAACAAAATTAACAATTGCAATCTAGGGAATGAAAATGCGGCGATCTCAATTTAATCTTTGTCTTCTCACAATCGCTATTTCTATGCATCTTTATGCAAAAGAGAGTAGCCCAGCAGCTGCACCAGAAAAACCGGATATCACTCAACTTTCAACAATGGTGATGACCGCCACACGTACACCTAAAACAATCGCCGAGATCGCAGGGACAGTACAAACCATTCATGGCGAAGCAATTGTTCAACAAGCTGGCGCAGGTCGAAAAGTCGCGGATATTTTAGCGCAGCTTGTACCATCTTTAGCACCTAGTAGTGGAACTACAAGTAATTATGGTCAGACCATGCGTGGACGTAATGTACTGGTCATGATTGATGGAGTTTCACAGACAGGTTCACGGGATGTTGCTCGTCAACTGAATAGTATTAGTCCAAATATGATTGACCATATTGAGGTGGTTTCCGGCGCATCCAGTATTTATGGTTCAGGTGCTACGGGTGGCATTATTAATATTATTACCAAACGCGCAGATAAATCTGAACCCGTAAGTTTTCAAACCAAGCTGGGCATCACATCAGCCGATAATTTCCGCCGTGACGGTTTAACTTACCAAGTAGGTCAAACTGCCTCATTTAGTAATGATCAAGTGGATGGATTTTTAGGCCTAGATTATACGCGCCGAGGTTCTCAATTTGATGGTCGAGGAGAGCGTATTTCATTAAGTCCTTGGCAGGGTAGCACAATGGATACCGATACCCTGGCAGAGTAAAACTTGAAGTGCGACATAAACCACCTAATTAATTTAAAGGGTTTATGGAGTATATAAAATTGTCATACCATCATCTTAGCTTTGAAGATCGTACTGCATTAATGCTTGAGTCAAGAA
>NZ_VPBA01000081.1:0-2187 GCF_013418945.1 Acinetobacter sp. YH12112
CAACCAAACCAGTACCGACTTTGGCAGTCTCAACAATCGTTGTTCTTGCTTTGTCTTCTGGCGCGGCTTCATATACATTTACACTAGAACTCACAACATCCGTAGCAATAGACACATAACCTGCTATAAAAAAACCGAAGTAAAACTACCTCGGTTTCCTATAGTAAAATATTTTAACTATTTAAAATAATTACCAACCATATATGCATAAATCATAAAAATAAATGCAAAGGTTGTAATGGTGAATATTACATACTGAAAAAGAAAATATGCTTTATATTCAGACATCAACCTTTTGAGCTGACTCTCATTCAAACGATAATAAAACTCTTTTCCATAGAGCCTTTTGAAAGATTTGTTATATTTCATGTTCAAAATCTCTCTCCAAAAAGTTGTAGGGAGAAAGCTGAGAAAAATAAAATTAAAAGGCTCTAAAGGTCTTCTGTAATGTTTTTCATTGTTAAAAATAATTTTGGAAATACCTTTCAAATGTATATTCATATAAATATAAAAAATAAAATATAGAACTATTGTTATTACAATTAAAAGAAGTCCAATCATACCAACGAATAACGATGGATCAGCTTTGTACAGCTTAATAATAAACTCTATCATTCATCTTCCAATGTTTTCTCAATTAAATCATATGACTTGCCTGCAATCCATCCCGATATTTCACTTGCACCCTTTACCGCAGCTCCTGCAGACAAAATTACGACGCCTATGACTACAAAGCCCACCCCACCAGACGCTAACCCAATAACAAGACCAGTGGTATAAATACCACCCACAATACCTACACCAACTTTAGTAGTTTCAACCACTGTCGTTCTTGCTTTATCCTCAGGCGCCGCTTCATAAACATTTACACCTGAACTCACGACATCCGCACCAATTGACACATAACCTGCTATTTTAACCTGACTTGCAAACTTACCAATTTTACCCATTTGTTTGGCGTATTCTTTGAGTCCACCTTTAAAGTTATTGTCTCTAACCAATGCCGATTGCTTCAACATACGGCGCATATTGGTAGTTTTAATCGACTGATCCCAACGCAAGAATTTCTTAGTTCCTTCGTTATCTAACTCCCTATACAAGTTTGCATACTTCTGTTTGAACTGGGTAAAATTTTTAGGGTTTGCTAACCCTGAGCCTTTGGCTTGTTCTTCGGCATACTTTAGAGCGAGTTCACCATGTAATCTGTAAACCCGATGCGCTTGTCCCTCAACCAATGATAAAGAAGCATCAACCGCCATCTTGTGCTCAAAAAATCCATCTTCTTCTTGCTTATTAAATTTAATCGTTAGGGGATGGTCATTTTCTTCAAAGATATTTTTATTAACAATCTTGGCGTTTTCTTGCAGTAGTGCATCATAAAAAAATTCATAGTTTTGGGCGAAGAATACCGCATCAAAATCTTTACCCTTCTTCATTTGCTCCAAATTGTCATGCGCATGTTGTGCTTGCTTTTTATATTCAGGTAATTCCTTCGCTGTGGTTGAGTTTGAGATAATTACCACCTGCCCAGGCTGCAAAACACCCATTGAAACCAAATTGGTTAAATGTGGATTGTTCGCTTTTAAAATTCCCCAATCTTTTTCCGTCAATGGCTTTTTAAATACACGTTGCGCCCAAGTCATCACAGGCTCAGTCTTTTTAACCAAATACCATGCAACTTCTCCGTCATTGATTCGTATTTCTTGTATATTTTCTTTGGCTTGCTTAGTTGTTCCAGTCGTCGTTTTAAGTTCAAAAAAACTCCATTTATTGGGTTCAGGAATTGGTATGGGATTCAGCGGACGCTTACTCATTAACTATGTTTGCTAGGCTCACCTCCCACATTCCATAAAAAAACCGAGACATTAAGCTCGGTTTTCAATAAAACTCTAAATTTTTAAAAATACTGATCCGCAATAAAACCCAATAACAGCAAAAGTGTTCCCAAAATACCTGACACAATGATCAAATAATGTAGATAAAAAAATACGGGATAATTTTTCAACATTTTTTTTAATTGGGAATCACCTATTTTTTGATATACATTATTCCCATAGTAAGGGCAGAGTAAAACTTGAAGTGCGACATAAA
This sequence comes from Acinetobacter sp. YH12112, assembly GCF_013418945.1. Lineage (NCBI taxonomy): Bacteria > Pseudomonadati > Pseudomonadota > Gammaproteobacteria > Moraxellales > Moraxellaceae > Acinetobacter > Acinetobacter sp. YH12112. The sequence continues at coordinate 2,092 of NZ_VPBA01000081.1, forward strand.
CCACCTAATTAATTTAAAGGGTTTATGGAGTATATAAAATTGTCATACCATCATCTTAGCTTTGAAGATCGTACTGCATTAATGCTTGAGTCAAGA
>NZ_VPBA01000082.1:0-2181 GCF_013418945.1 Acinetobacter sp. YH12112
GTAAATTTTCAGCGTTGCTGGCTCCCCGTCAGCCGGATTGGGTTGCATCGCAGGGGTGTCGAAAGAGTCAACTGCGGTCCAAAGCTGTTGGACTTGGGTGAAAAGGGCGTTTATTCTTCCTATACGTGAACCGCATCCTACGGAATGAGTAACCCTTGCCCTATTGTGAGTAGAACGTCGTATAATTCAAACGAAAGCAGTTAATAGGTATGAAATATCACAGCACAAAAGAGCGACAGGACATGTTTAGATGATGTTATTATAAAATAATAACATCATGGATGAATAAAAAATAATTTTCTATCTTTACAACTATGTTATACTTCTATGATAAGGCTATGATGGCAAAGCCTTGGTTTTCCTAATCAAATAGTCGCCGAGATGGCTTCAATGCGACAGTAGGTCTACTGTCTCACAATTAATTCATGTATCAGATTTTTGTTCCCTGATGGGAAGTGTTATCCATACGAAAAGAATATGGGTAAAGTGTTACACCTGTATATGACATTCAGAATGTCCTGTCGGGGGAACTGGTACCAATTTAATAAAAGAAAACAGTATAGAAATGACAATCGAAGATATGCAAACATTAGCCCTAGAGCATGGGCTGAGAATTTCGGAAGAGATGAGCGTCAATGAGATGGGCATCGACTTTAGAGTTGCCTTTGTAAAGGAAGTAAACGGTGAGAACTGGGTACTCCGTATACCTCGAAGAAGCGATATGCTTGAACAAATCGAAAATGAAAGTAGAATATTGGATTTAGCCAAAAGAAACCTGTCGATCAATGTCCCTGATTGGAAAATTGTATCGGAGCGCCTAATAGCCTACCCTTTACTGGAGGATGCGCCTGCTCTGACATTCGATGCGATAACACATGAGGTTTCTTGGAACATAGATCGCGATAGCATAGCTTATGTGGAGTCTCTGGCAAAATCATTGGCCGAATTACATCGTATTACAGCTGACGATGTGAGAAAGAGCAACTTGAAAATAATGACTCCAAGTGAATTGAGGACCGAAATAGCTGACCGTATCCACTTGGTGAAATCTGAGATAGGTATCAGCGAGCCGTTGGAAAACAGATACCGTAGATGGTTGGACAATGACCCTTTGTGGCCTGAATTCACTTGTTTCATCCATGGCGATCTCTATGCAGGGCATGTCTTAACCTCGAAGGAAGGTAAGACCTCTGGTATCATAGATTGGTCTACTGCGCATATGGGTGATCCTGCACTGGACTTTTCTGGTCACGTATCGGTTTTTGGAGAGGATAGCCTGAAGAGTTTGATAACGGAGTATGCTAAACAAGGCGGAACGATATGGGATAGGCTCTACGAACAATCTATAGAGAGGGCTGCTGCAGCTCCATTAGCATATGGCGCTTTTGCGGTAGAGTGCAACGACGATAATCATATCAATGCCGCCAGAGCAGCCTTAGGTATTGTTCAATAAAATGATGTGAGGATACTTTTTTAAATGCTAAAATAGGAGTTCGATTGGTGCCACTTAAGAGTATCATTGATTTCTATTTTAGCCAGTATCCTCCACTTTTAGGAGCTCCTCGAAACTCGATTTTATGATCATCTCTTAAGATTTTGAGCCACCGCTCTACTATCTTGACAGGAACTAATAGCTCGTTTACTAAAAATGGTGCACGCTTTCCTGGATTAGTTCTTATCTGATTAAATAGTAGATTTACTCCCTCACTTACTCCCTCATTAGATTCGAAAAGTAGCTTTGATGAGACAATAACTCGAAAACCGTGCTGGAAATTTTCAAAGACAGGGGGACGCAGACCATAGGATGCGAAGCCTTCTTGGATTCGTTTGATGCCTGACCCATATTTTTCAATAAAATGCGCTTCTTTGAACGTGGCAGATATCCTTTTATTGCGCGCCCATGGCGAGTAATCTTCACGAAGAAGCTGATCAATCGTTAAGTTATCAGCTAAACCACCTGGATTGAAAAACTCTATGGAATTGTAATACACCCTGATTATGGAATCGGCAAATTAATTTGGACTTGGGTGAAAAGGGCGTTTATTCTTCCTATTACGTTGTCGGCAGCGGGCCAAAAAGGAATACGTCCATGCCCATCGAGGTGAAACCGGCTGTGAGCGCGGGTTCAAGCATATAGCCCGACAGGCGCGTATCCTTGCCGATCACGACACGATGGCGGTG
>NZ_VPBA01000083.1:0-2169 GCF_013418945.1 Acinetobacter sp. YH12112
TGACGGAAAAAGATTGGGGAATTTTAAAAGCGAACAATCCACATTTGACTAATTTGGTCTCAATGGGTGTTTTGCAGCCTGGGCAGGTGGTAATTATCTCAAATTCAACCACAGCGAAGGAATTACCTGAATATAAAAAGCAAGCACAACAAGCGCATGACAATTTGGAGCAAATGAAGAAGGATGCAGATTTTGATGCGGTATTTTTCGCACAAAACTATGAATTTTTTTATGATGCACTACTGCAAGAAAACGCCAAGATTGTTAATAAAAATATCTTTGAAGAAAATGACCATCCCTTAACGATTAAATTTAATAAGCAAGAGGAGGATGGCTTTTTTGAGCAAAAGATGGCGGTTGATGCCTCTTTATCATTGGTTGAGGGGCAAGCGCATCGAGTTTATAGATTACATGGTGAACTCGCTCTAAAGTATGCCGAAGAACAAGCCAAAGGCTCAGGGTTAGCAAACCCTAAAAACTTTACCCAGTTCAAACAGAAGTATGCAAACTTGTATAGGAAGTTAGATAACGAAGGAACTAAGAAATTCTTACGTTGGGATCAGTCGATTAAAACTACCAATATGCGCCGTATGTTGAAGCAATCGGCATTGGTTAGAGACAATAACTTTAAAGGCGGACTCAAAGAATATGCCAAAGAAATGGGTAAAATAGGTAAGTTTGCGACACAACTAAAGATAGCAGGTTATGTGTCTATTGCTACGGATGTTGTGAGTTCTAGTGTAAATGTATATGAAGCCGCGCCAGAAGACAAAGCAAGAACAACGATTGTTGAGACTGCCAAAGTCGGTACTGGTTTGGTTGCTGGAGCAGTAGTGAGTGCTATTGTGATTGGACTCGCCACAGGTGGAACTGGGTTGATTGTAATAGGTATTGTGGCTGCTTCAGGAGCAATGGCTACAAAGGGTGCTAGTGAAATTGCAGGATATGGCGTAGGTGAAGCCTATGACTATATTGACGAAATTAGGAATAAATAATGTTGGAAATTCTATTATCTATGTCTAAAGATAGACCTGGTTTATTTATTATTCTAGTTGGTATTTTATTTATTGTAGTGGCATGGGTGGTTATAATAAGCCTTTATATCTATATTAATATTTATCTAAAAGAAATTTGCAAAATTGTGTATAAGGATGAGAAGAGATTTAAAAGATTAATGGAACCATTTGATTTTTTTTATTTAAGTGTTTTGCCTAGTGCATATTGGAAAGAGATATTAAATATAAAGTTTAATACCTCATTTAAAGCTTTCTATGGGAATAATATATATCAAAAAATAGGTGATTATCAGTTAAAAGAGTTTTTGAAAAATTACCCAATGTTTTTTTATCTTCATTATCTATTTATGCTATCTGGAATTTTAAGTTTGCTCTTTTTGTTTCTTGGCTACTCTGTGGATCAGTATTTTAAAAAAAATTAGAGTTCTATCGAAAACCGAGTTAATGTCTCGGTTTTTTTCTTAAAATAGCCGGTTATGTGTCTATTGCTACGGATGTTGTAGGTTCAAGCATAAAAGTGTATGAAGCTGCACCAGAGGATAAAGCAAGAACAACAGTTGGTGAGACTGCTAAAGTTAGTGCTGGTATTGGTTTTGGAATTTATGCAAGTTATTTAATTGTCGGACTGGCGACAGGTGGAACAGGATTAATTGTTATTGGTATTGTTGCTGCTGGAGCTGCTATTGCCGCTAAAGGTACATCTGAGATTGCAGGATACGGGGCTGGGTATATATATGATAAAGTGGAAAGTATAAATGAATAAAATTATCAATTTATTGATTACAGATCATATTTTTGCACTCTTTGCTTTTGGTTTCTTATTCTTTATTCTGTTGTGGGTCTTCTTCATAAGCCTTTATATTTATAGCAATATTTATCTAAAAGGAATTTGCAAAATTATATATAAGAATGAGAAACGATTTACAAGATTGATGGAACCCTTTGATTTCTTTCATTTGAGTATGTTGCCCAGTGCCTATTGGAGAGAAATATCAAATATAAAGTTTAATACTTCATTTAAAGCTTGGCGAATTCAAACATGAGGTGCGACAGTTTCAAAAGCCTTATGATAATCAACAAGCTGAGCAAACTTCTCTAATGGTGTAAGCCAATCTAACGCTTTTCTAGGACGAGTATTCAGTGACATGGCAAC
>NZ_VPBA01000084.1:0-2049 GCF_013418945.1 Acinetobacter sp. YH12112
CAATACCAGCGCACAGCCCAAAGAATGATTTCGCCCTGAAAATGCCGACCATGGAAAGGATTCATATGCTGCACCTTTAGCTAAAACAGTCTTCAGCTTACCATTCGTGGTTATTTGCAACAGTGCCGATTTTTTGAAAAAAGCATAGGTCTAGATAATCAAGCTAGATTTTTTAAAACTCCACATTGGTCAATTGTACATAAACCATCACAAGTACCTCTTAAATCAGATAGTTGTTCAATAAGCTTTTGTTGCTTGATTATATTTTCTCTGATAGCACTGACATGTAAGTCAATTAATTCATTCACATCTGAACAATTTTTCTCAGGTTTGTCTTTATAGGTAAGTAATTGACGAATTTCATTCAAACTCATATTTAAAGTTCGGCAATTCAAAATAAATTTAATTCGCTCAACATAGCCTACATCGTAAAGGCGGTAATTTCCTTCCGTTCTTTCCGGTTCCGGAATTAAACCTTCCTTTTCATAAAACCTAATTGTTAATACTGAACATGAGGTTTTTTTAGAGAGTTCACCAATTTTTAAATGCATTGAGTTAGTATTTCCAAAGATTCTTGACTCTATAGTAACTATAGGGATTCTAATATTCAAAGTTTATAATTTTTTTAATGGGTATAATTATGAGTGGTTGTGGATGTAGTAAAGAAACACCATGCGAAGATAAGAAATCTCAACAAGAAAATCATCCATCAATTGCAGAAGCAAACAATTCAAAGAATTGTGATAATACGCTTAGCTGTTGTGGTGAAGAGGAAGAAAAAAAATCTTCATCTCCTTGCTGTAACACTTCAAACAGTTGTGAAGATACCGCTCAATCCTGTTATGGTTCTGATCCCAAAGAAAATTTAAGCACTGAAGATATTTTAAAAGATTCGCACTACATGAGTGAATACTTAGTTCCCAAAATGGATTGTTCTGCGGAAGAACAGATGGTTCGTATGGCGCTATCTTCAATTGATGGTGTTCAAAAACTCATCTTTGATTTACCTAACCGTTCTTTAAAGGTTCTACATAATCAAAAAGATGAAAATATAACCACCAAACTTGAAGCTTTGGGTTTTGGTGCAAAGCTTGTGAAGACTGAAACTTATATAAGCAATCAACAGGCTAAGCAAACAAGTACCTACACCATTCCTAAAATGGATTGCTCTGCTGAAGAGCAAATGGTCCGTATGGCTCTTGCAGATATTGAAGCAGTTAAAGGTCTTACTTTTGATCTTCCCAATCGAAAACTGAAAGTCTTCCATAATGAAGGGATTCAGCAAATTACGGCTAAACTCGAAGGACTGGGTTTTGGGGCGAAACTTGATGAAACACAGCTTTCTTCAGGCGATATACCTAATGAACCTGATCCTGTGAGACAAGCTAAAGTACTTAAACTGTTATTAGGTATTAATGCTCTACTTTTCTTTATAGAATTCATCAGCGGTATTATTGCTGCGTCTACAGGATTGATTGCTGATTCTCTAGATATGTTTGCCGATGCAGCCGTTTATGGTATTGCGCTATATGCCGTCGGAAAAGCTGCGAAATATCAAATAAAAGCAGCCCATTTCGCAGGTTGGATTCAGTTATTACTTGCTGTTATCGTGATTGTTGATGTCATTAGACGATTCATGTTTGGAAGCGAGCCAGAATCAACGCTCATGATTGTTATTGGCCTGCTCGCACTTATAGCTAACGTGACATGCTTATATCTTATTTCTGGTCATCGAGAAGATGGCGCACATATGAAAGCCAGTTGGATTTTCTCGGCGAATGACGTTGTCGTAAATATGGGCGTTATATTTGCCGGTGTACTCGTGGCGTGGACGGGATCAGCTTATCCAGACTTAATCATTGGCATACTGGTTTCTTTATTCGTACTTAATGGTGCCCGAAAAATTTTGGCTTTGAAGTAAGGGCACTGTTGCAAATAACCACGAATGGTAAGCTGAAGACTGTTTTAGCTAAAGGTGCAGCATATGAATCCTTTCCATGGTCGGCATTTTCAGGGCGAAATCATTCTTTGGGCTGTGCGCTGGTATTG
>NZ_VPBA01000085.1:0-1974 GCF_013418945.1 Acinetobacter sp. YH12112
TTGCCATGTCACTGAATACTCGTCCTAGAAAAGCGTTAGATTGGCTTACACCATTAGAGAAGTTTGCTCAGCTTGTTGATTATCATAAGGCTTTTGAAACTGTCGCACCTCATGTTTGAATTCGCCCCTTGACATCAATGGCCGTTTAAACTTTGACTTAACAGATACGCAAACTTTCAGTGTAGGGGCGCAATATTATAAAGATAAACAGGATACAGAATATGGACCAGACTATTCCTACTTACAAACTGGTACTGAGCCTTCCCATAAAGCAATAAAAGGATGGAGCCTCGATAATCAGCCCTTTACAGAGCGCTATGCCGTTAATACCCAATATCAAAATCAAGATGTCCTTGGACAGACTTTGAATGTGGAGGCATATTATCGTAATGAAAAAGCACGCTTTGTACCTTACGGCTATTCGAAAGATGGGAGTAAGGTAAAGCAAAGCCAATCCAATATTGACTATGCCGGTATTCGTTCTACCATTCAATCTAATATACAGGTCGCAGATCGAGATTTAAAACTGACTTATGGCCTCGACTATGACTGGGAAAAAGACCATCAATGGGCAGATTACTATACACCTAGTCATAATGGTCTGGTTTATACCGCTACAGGGGAAAAACAGGGTTCCGGTCCTGATACAGAAATTCAGAATATTGGCACATTTGTCCAAGGAGATTATGCCTTAACAGATCGTCTAAATATTCAGGCCGGTGTGCGTTATCAATATGTTCAGGCAGACACTGACAGTTATTTAACCGCACGTAAACCGATTACTTTAATGGCGGCTGACTCCACCCATTCGGACAAATTTCTATTCAATTTGGGTGCAGTCTATGAGTTAACAGACGCGCAGCAAGTTTATGCTAACTTCTCACAGGGTTATAGTTATCCAGATGTACAACGGGTGCTGCGTGATGTGGCTGCTTATACCTTAACGACTTCTGGTATTGCACCGATTACAGTAAACAGCTATGAATTAGGCTGGCGTTTAAATCAGGACACGGGCTTAAATCTTGGCTTAACCGGTTTTTATAATACCTCGGATCAGGTGGTACAGTTTAATGCTGACCGTTCTGTAAACGTAGTAGATGCTGATCAAAGAGTATATGGTGCAGAAGCGACTGTCAGCTATCCATTTATGCAAAACTATAAGGTCGGAGGTACTCTAGGTTATACACGTGGGCAGTATAAAGATGTTGCCGACAATTGGCATGAATTAAATGCTTTTGCCATTTCTCCAACCAAAGGAACTTTATTCGCTGAATGGAATAACGACGCTGGCTATGGTGTCCGTGCACAAATACAGGCCATTAAAGGTACCAATAAAGCCTGTAAGGATGACCAGCAATTAAAGACAGCCGGTTTGACTGACAGCAATAGTGCTGCAGATATTAAAGGCTACAGTACTATGGATGTATTGGCCCATTTTCCAATGGCAAAAGGGCGCGTAGATTTTGGTATTTATAATCTTTGGGATAGCCAATACAGAACTGTATTTGCTCAACAGGCTGCGGTAACAAATGCCAATTCTTTATTAGCAATTCCTGCCGAAGGCCGAACTTTTGCCTTAAGTTATACTATCAACTATTAATTTTAATGATGGTAGTTCTTGAACAAGTACTTAAGAATCGGATTATGAGTTCACAGCTCATATATCTCCAGTGAAGTTGTGCCAGCATACAGTTTGTATAGGGCACAATCCCCGACATTCTATTTAACATAATAGTTACGTTATGCGACATCGAGTGCGCAAAGAGAAGGGCGAATAAATCGCACTGCTGTCCCATAGTTTGCTTTAAATAAAAAAACCTGAGTCCTAACAGTTAAAATATGAGTGCAAACAAACACTTTAACGACCAGGATTCAGGTTTTGTCACATCAGAATACCGTATTTCATGAGCTAATTAAACCTGTTGTGCGACAGGATTTTGAACAACTTGCTAAAGTACACCATGTTGGACAGAA
>NZ_VPBA01000086.1:0-1924 GCF_013418945.1 Acinetobacter sp. YH12112
CACCGCCATCGTGTCGTGATCGGCAAGGATACGCGCCTGTCGGGCTATATGCTTGAACCCGCGCTCACAGCCGGTTTCACCTCGATGGGCATGGACGTATTCCTTTTTGGCCCGCTGCCGACAACGTGCTTCTCTTTAAACAGCTATTTATTTCCAATTTAATCCATCTATTGCTTTCAAAAAGTGATATATTGCTTCAATTTATATACTTTTATAATACATTCATTTTTCTAATAGCGTTTTTCATGAAAGTAAGTTTGATAGTTGCAATGGATCTTGAAAAGGGCATTGGTAAAAACAACGATTTGATGTGGCATTTACCGGCCGATATGCTTTTTTTTAAAGAAACTACACTGAATCACATTGTGGTTATGGGTAGGAAAAATTTCGAATCAATCCCTGAAAGGTTTCGTCCACTTCCAAATCGGGAAAATGCAATATTAACTCGGAATACAGCTTTTGAAGCACCGAATTGTACTGTTTTTCACAGCATGGAAGGTTGCTTGAAACACTATGAGAACGAAGATAAGAGAACCGTTTTTATCATTGGTGGCGGACAAATATATGAGGAGGCTTTAGAAAAAAACAGGGTTGATGAAATGTTTATAACCTTTGTGGATCATACTTTTGGTGCGGATACATTTTTTCCTTCCATCGATTTTTCGCTTTGGAATGAAGAGGTGCTGCGTGTGCATGAAGCAGATTCTAAAAATGCGTATAATTTTACGGTCAAAAAATTCACTAAGAAGTTATCCTGATTCGCTTTTTCGGGTTAACGTTATTTTGAGGTGCTGGCACTAAAACATTTTTGCTATTCTTCTAAGGTGGAAAAATCTAAATTTCACGAACCTTTATTTTGTCGAAGTGCTTCTTTTATCGTAGCGTTCACTTTGATATACAGCCTTTAATTCTGTAACTTGTTTAAATAATAAAGAAGCCCTGTTTTTCTGATATACATGCTGTTCTGAACCAAATCAACTTCAATAGAAGGAATGCCTGTTGTCTTTTCGATCAAACTGATAAATCATCTTTTTTCTCAAATCCAAGATCTTAAAATACACTGTTTTTACAATCAATTTCAATTTTAAATTAGACTAATCTATCCACTTTGAAATTACTTCACTACTTTTACCGAAAATTACGAAAACAATGTTTACAAAAGCATGTGAGTATGGCATTCGTGCCTGTATTTTTGTAGCGCTTAATTCGATGGAAAAAAGGCGTGTCAGTTTAAAAGAAATTGCACAGTCTATTGATTCACCCGAATATTTCACCGCAAAGATTCTTCAGAAACTCGCCAAGGGAAAAATAATCTATTCCGTTCAAGGAGCACAGGGAGGTTTTGAGATGGAGGAGGCGAAGATTAGAACGATTTCCATTGAAGATATTGTTTTGGTCATTGATGGTGAGGTAGCCTTTACGATGTGCGTTCTTGGTTTGAAAAAATGTTCAGAAGTAAACCCTTGCCCTGTTCATCATAAATACAAAAACATCAAAGCTGATCTCAAAGAAATGATCAAAACCACCACGGTTTTCGACATGGTAGATCAAGTAAACGACGGACATTCTTTTCTGAAAATTTTTGAATTAGAATAAAGTAACAGCTAACAATCAAATTCGTGGATACAATCAGAATTACCAAGTGCTTCACCTTCGACATGGCGCACGCATTGAAAGGATACGACGGTCTTTGCCGAAACATTCATGGACATACTTATATGTTAAGAGTCACTTTAGCTGGCAAAATTAAACACGAGGACAGCAACCCTAAAAATGGTTTCGTATTGGATTTTGGAGACGTATAGGAAGAATAAACGCCCTTTTCACCCAAGTCCAACAGCTTTGGACCGCAGTTGACTCTTTCGACACCCCTGCGATGCAACCCAATCCGGCTGACGGGGAGCCAGCAACGCTGAAAATTTAC
>NZ_VPBA01000087.1:0-1831 GCF_013418945.1 Acinetobacter sp. YH12112
GTAAATTTTCAGCGTTGCTGGCTCCCCGTCAGCCGGATTGGGTTGCATCGCAGGGGTGTCGAAAGAGTCAACTGCGGTCCAAAGCTGTTGGACTTGGGTGAAAAGGGCGTTTATTCTTCCTATACGTTGTTCAGAATAACATTGTTCCGCCAACAATCAATTCGGTAGATATTGAACCTGAATATAGGGATATATTTAACTTGACGTTACACCAATCACAACAACGGCAAGTGAATTACGCAATGAGTAATACTTTTGGTTTTGGCGGACACATTGCCACAAGTATTTTTAAAAAATATGCTGAATAGAGAGTAGGTGCTAACTTCGGTTTGCTCGTGTTGGCGCTAAATCGAAAGTTCAAGTATCCCAACATGTTCCTTCGTATAGAAGTTAAAAGTTGGCAATTATCGTAGAACAACCTACAGACAACACCAATATGTAACCGATAAATAATTACAAAATATGACCGACAGAGTAAACATCATCAATAACTACATCGATGGATACAACCAATTTGATATCAAAAAAATGGTTGCAGACCTTGACGATAATATTGTTTTTGAAAACATTCAAAATAATGATATAAGTTTATCGCTGAAAGGGTTAACAGCGTTTAAACAACAGGCAGAAACAGCAAAAACATACTTTGCAAAGAGAACACAGACAGTTAAATCGTTTAGGCATTTTGACAACAGCACTGAAATAGAAATTGATTATACAGCAATTTTAGCAATTGACTTTCCGAACGGCTTAAAAAAAGGGCAAAAGCTAAAGTTATCAGGAAAATCCGTGTTTGAATTTAAAAAAAACAAAGTGATTAAATTGACAGACATTAGTTGACATTAAAACCAGCGAACAAGAATATGACTTTACTAAAACATAAAAAAATTACAATAATTGGTGCCGGGCCTGTTGGATTAACAATGGCGAGATTGTTACAGCAAAACGGCGTGGACATTACAGTTTACGAGAGAGACAAAGACCAAGATGCAAGGATTTTTGGTGGGACACTTGATCTGCACAGGGATTCGGGACAGGAAGCAATGAAAAGAGCGGGATTGTTACAAACTTATTATGACTTAGCTTTACCAATGGGTGTAAATATTGTTGATGAAAAGGGCAATATTTTAACCACAAAAAATGTAAGACCCGAAAATCGTTTTGACAATCCTGAAATAAACAGAAATGACTTAAGGACTATCCTATTAAATAGTTTACAAAATGATACCGTCATTTGGGATAGAAAACTTGTTACCCTTGAACCTGATAAGGAGAAGTGGATACTAACTTTTGAGGATAAATCGAGTGAAACAGCAGATCTGGTTATTATTGCCAATGGTGGAATGTCTAAAGTAAGAAAATTTGTTACCGACACGGAAGTTGAAGAAACAGGTACTTTCAATATACAAGCCGATATTCATCAACCGGAGGTGAACTGTCCTGGATTTTTTCAGCTTTGCAATGGAAACCGGCTAATGGCTGCTCATCAAGGTAATTTATTATTTGCGAATCCTAATAATAATGGTGCATTGCATTTTGGAATAAGTTTTAAAACACCTGATGAATGGAAAAGCAAAACGCGGGTAGATTTTCAAGACAGAAATAGTGTCGTTGATTTTCTCCTGAAAAAATTTTCCGATTGGGACGAACGCTACAAAGAACTGATTCGTTTGACATCATCTTTTGTAGGGTTAGCGACACGAATATTTCCCTTAGATAAGTCTTGGAAAAGTAAGCGTCCATTACCCATAACGATGATTGGAGATGCTGCTCATTTGATGCCTCCTTTTGCAGGACAAGGCGTAAACAGTGGGTTGATGGATGCCTTGAT
>NZ_VPBA01000088.1:0-1788 GCF_013418945.1 Acinetobacter sp. YH12112
CTATTTAACATAAAATGAAGTTATGCGACTTCAGAATGACCAAAACTTTTATTAATTTTGGTATTTATATTTAGAACAAGGGCATATTTATGAAATCTTTAAAATTTTTACCGTTATTGGCTGCAACTTTTTTTGTTGGATGTGGGACGGTAGGTAATATGATTATTCAAGATAAAACTTTAGAACAAAAGGCTGCATTTGCCTTAAATACGACATCAGATAAAGTTAAAATTACAGATAGACAGGGTTCTGTTGACGGTACAATTAATTTTGTGGCAACTACTGGTGGAAAATCACATCAATGTTATATCACTACTGTTGGTGGTGCTATTAGCTCTCAGGCAATTTGTTCAGGATCAAACTCTGTTAAAAAGGGTGACAATAAACAATGTAATGCTTTATTGAAGGCTGCTGGTCGTTGCTAATTCTGTACATAAACTAGAGTCCACGCTTTCTAATGGTGTACTCTAGTCCCAAATTTGATACTAATAGGGTATCTGTGTTCTATTAGTTACATATAATTACAAATTATAAAAAATTAGCATTTCAGCTTTAATATATTGATTCCTATAAAGTATTAAAGTTTATAGATAAACAATTACAGCATAAGCGTTTATCTATAAACGTATGATTTATATAGATATTATTTAATTATTTGTTAGTATCAGATTAATAGATAATCTTATATCGACAGGTTTGTATGTTTAATCAATTTTATCAAGCACTTCTTCTCGATACTTCATAACTTCATCTGCCTTTAAATTCTTAAGGTGATATTTAATCAGAGCATGAATTACATCTGATTCTTTCATCAAAACTTTTTTCTCAATGACGAACTTCATCAAAGATTCTTTGATGCTGTCGACTTCATCATCTCGAATTTTATAAACCTTAGCCATAACTTTGATTCCACTTTTAAAAGTAACTTTGTTATATATTAAACTTAATTTAAGGTTGTAAAGTTACTTTTAAAATGATTTAATCCTTGCTACAAATTGGTAACTTTTAAATAAGGTAACTATGACTGCTATATCGTTTCAAAATCATCTCGATTTCATTCAAGCTGCTTTTAATCAAGTTGCCAAGATCGTTGCAGAACATGGTCATCCATGCCTAGAAGTATGTTGTCCTGCTGAATCTACAGAAAGATGTCTTGAGCATTTAGCAGTGGTTGCAAGTGACTGGTCGTATGACTATTCATTCATTGATGCTCATTTAGAAACTTATAAAAAAACCAATTCTGAAATTCGTGAATTTCTAGGAGAGTAGGGCGATGGACAAGGCATGTGAGCTGATTAATAAAATCCAAGACTTTGATAAAAATATTCATCAACTGACAGAAATCTATGAACAATCCAATCTCATCATGGATGAAATTGTTTTAGCTGCCACATACTCAGAAATTGATCTTCGTATTTGCCAAAACCTTAAAGATTATTTGAATGGTGTTGTTCAGAATAAATTGAACCATTGCCAGCAGCTCATCACTAAAAAACAGAAGCAACCTCAAGACAATTCAGTCGTTCAAACCTTTGAACATAAAATAGCCAAAGTATTAGTAAACACGGCAGAATCAACTGCCAAGCAAGATGTTCAACCCCCAATTTATAATATGCGGGAAACGATTGATGAGATTTGCATCATATTTCCAGATATTGAAGTCATAGCCACGCAGACTTGCGTAGGTTTGACTGATACGCAAGTCGAGTAGCGGTCTGATTTCCGCATAACTTATGTTATGTTACTTGGGATACACTTGACGGTAAGATAATTTATTATTGCAACCGT
>NZ_VPBA01000089.1:0-1776 GCF_013418945.1 Acinetobacter sp. YH12112
TTCTTGACTCAAGCATTAATGCAGTACGATCTTCAAAGCTAAGATGATGGTATGACAATTTTATATACTCCATAAACCCTTTAAATTAATTAGGTGGTTTATGTCGCACTTCAAGTTTTACTCTGCCGTATTTTGCAAGAAAAATGCTTCTTGTTACATTGGAATTACATATTTTTTTAAACAAATCAAAGAATAACTATAATTTTTGAATTGATTGTCAATTTTTCCAGTGAATTAATTTTATTATTTTTATTCTAGCTGGGAAGATTATATATGTATTTTGATTATATATTCTAATTGAATTTAAAGATCATTTTCGGGAGTATTCATTTAATTTATAAAATAACTTAAACTTAATATCAATAATTATAATTTATATTTTAACAATATAACAGTTAAAATAGCAGCAAGCTAAAATATGGATATTCACCCTCCCACCTTCGGACAGCCAACAACAATCTTTTTTCGTCAGCCGGATTTTGTGCTACTATCTCGCCCCTGCACGCCCGGTGGATGTGAGTAAAACCCTCTGCCTTGTGCTGCCCAATCTGTGCGAATAGCGCCTCAGTTTTGTTTCCCGTCGTTGCAAGGTTTGCTGTTGAATGTCAAATGTAAATACGCTTGAAAATATCCAACTGCCAAGAATTTCCGTGGCTCCAATGATGGACTGGACCACCCGAGATTATCGTTTCTTTGCGCGCCTGTTTAACCCAAACGTGATTTTATACACAGAAATGGTCACCACCGGCGCCATTATTCATGGCGATGCCAAACGCCATCTGGAGTTTAATCAGGAAGAACATCCAATTGTGCTGCAACTCGGCGGCTCCAATCCTCAAGATCTGGCCACCTGTAGCAAAATGGCGCAAGACTGGGGCTATGATGAAGTTAACCTGAATGTCGGCTGCCCAAGCGACCGCGTGCAGAACAATAAAATTGGCGCCTGCCTGATGGCCGAGCCTGATCTGGTGGCAGAATGTATCGCAGAAATGCGTCATGCGGTGGATATTCCGGTCACGGTTAAACACCGGATCGGGATTGATGACATGCATTCGTATGAAGAAATGCTGCATTTTGTCGATACCGTTGCCAAAACCGGCTGCAATAATTTTATCGTGCATGCCCGGATTGCACTGTTACAAGGCCTATCACCCAAAGAAAACCGTGAAGTGCCGCCTTTACGCTATGAAGATGTTTACCGTTTAAAGCAGGATCGCCCGGAGCTGATCATTGAAATTAACGGCGGCATTAAAACCCTGGCAGAAACACAGGCGCATTTACAGCATGTCGATGGGGTGATGATTGGCCGCGAAGCCTATCACAATCCGTATTTACTGGCCGAGCTGGGACATTTCTGGAATCTGCCCCTCCCAGACCGTTTCGAGATTATGCAGCAGATGATGCCATATATCGCACAGCGCGTGGCTGAAGGTGCACCACTGTCGATTATCACCCGTCATATTCTGGGCCTGTTCCAAAACTTGCCGGGCGCACGCAAATGGCGTCAGGCGCTAAGTGGTGGTAATGCCAAAACCTTAAAAGATGTAGAAGTGGCCATTCAGAATGTTCAGGCCGCGATGCAGCGTACTGAAAACTATCTGCAGGAACACGCTGTTCAGCCTTAAAAGATCAACAAAAAGTCCTCAATTGAGTAATGCCAGTCAGTTAAGAGATTGACTGGCTTTTTCTTGGGTATTTTTGAGGTTTTCCTTTTACAACCCTTGGATAACTCCTCACTCTTCTCTCAGGTATAACATACCGATTAGATTTCTCCAT
>NZ_VPBA01000090.1:0-1659 GCF_013418945.1 Acinetobacter sp. YH12112
GTACCAGCGTACGGCCCACAGAATGATGTCACGCTGAAAATGCCGGCCTTTGAATGGGTTCATGTGCAGCTCCATCAGCAAAAGGGGATGATAAGTTTATCACCACCGACTATTTGCAACAGTGCCGATAAAAATATATCATCATGAACAATAAAACTGTCTGCTTACATAAACAGTAATACAAGGGGTGTTATGAGCCATATTCAACGGGAAACGTCTTGCTCGAGGCCGCGATTAAATTCCAACCTGGATGCTGATTTATATGGGTATAGATGGGCTCGCGATAATGTCGGGCAATCAGGTGCGACAATCTATCGATTGTATGGGAAGCCCGATGCGCCAGAGTTGTTTCTGAAACATGGCAAAGGTAGCGTTGCCAATGATGTTACAGATGAGATGGTCAGACTAAACTGGCTGACGGCATTTATGCCTCTTCCGACCATCAAGCATTTTATCCGTACTCCTGATGATGCATGGTTACTCACCACTGCGATCCCCGGGAAAACAGCATTCCAGGTATTAGAAGAATATCCTGATTCAGGTGAAAATATTGTTGATGCGCTGGCAGCGTTCCTGCGCCGGTTGCATTCGATTCCTGTTTGTAATTGTCCTTTTAACAGCGATCGCGCATTTCGTCTCGCTCAGGCGCAATCACGAATGAATAACGGTTTGGTTGATGCGAGTGATTTTGATGACGAGCGTAATGGCTGGCCTGTTGAACAAGTCTGGAAAGAAATGCATAAGCTTTTGCCATTCTCACCGGATTCAGTCGTCACTCATGGTGATTTCTCACTTGATAACCTTATTTTTGACGAGGGGAAATTAATAGGTTGTATTGATGTTGGACGAGTCGGAATCGCAGACCGATACCAGGATCTTGCCATCCTATGGAACTGCCTCGGTGAGTTTTCTCCTTCATTACAGAAACGGCTTTTTCAAAAATATGGTATTGATAATCCTGATATGAATAAATTGCAGTTTCATTTGATGCTCGATGAGTTTTTCTAATCAGAATTGGTTAATTGGTTGTAACACTGGCAGAGCATTACGCTGACTTGACGGGACGGCGCTTCCCTACCCTCATGGCCGCCTCCCAGGAATCGACCCAGGTGCTTATCGTGGACATAATCCTTTACTCATAAATTTATCTTATTCCATTATTGTACCTGTCACGCAAAACTTGCAGAAAAGCCATAAACGCAGGAGAATCCTGTCGGCGGTGAGGATAATAAATATGGTAGCCGTCAAAATATGGACACCACTCGGTCAGAACAGCAATCAGCTTGCCGCTTTTGATATATCCATCTGCAACATACTCGGGAATATAGGCAATCCCCAGCCCGTCTAATGCTGCATCGAGCTGATGAATCGTGCTGTTCGCAATATATTGCCCTTTGACTTTCAGACTGAATTTCTGAGCATCTTTCTCGAATTCCCAGGCGTACAATCCACTCGTATCAGAATAGCGGACGTTAATGCAGTTGTGGTTCAAAAGATCCTGCGGCTTCCTGGGCTTAGCATAACGCTTAAAATGGCACTGTTGCAAAGTTAGCGATGAGGCAGCCTTTTGTCTTATTCAAAGGCCTTACATTTCAAAAACTCTGCTTACCAGGCGCATTTCGCCCAGGGGATCACCATAATAAAATGCTGAGGCCTGGC
>NZ_VPBA01000008.1:0-104617 GCF_013418945.1 Acinetobacter sp. YH12112
CTATTGCCCTTCTTAATTTACTCAGATTCGACTCTTTGGCTTCTGCAGGTAATCTACCCAAACATCTGGAAAGTTTAATGGAGAAATCTAATCGGTATGTTATACCTGAGAGAAGAGTGAGGAGTTATCCAAGGGTTGTAAAAGGAAAACCTCAAAAATACCCAAGAAAAAGCCAGTCAATCTCTTAACTGACTGGCATTAGCACATTGCGGGCTTTTTTATGACGTCAATATTCATAGATCATTTAAAACAGATACTGTCCTGCTGTGCTAATCAGGCCATATAGCGCAATCAGAATTAAAAGAGCACCACACAGCGCCAGTACCGGCCGATAACCGCGTGACAGCGTTAAACGGTAAAAACCCAAATACAACAAAGACAAAGTCAGAAAATCCAGTACAATCCAGCTGGCGGTCAGCAAGATTAGACTATCATTAAAATGATTGGTGACCTGAATAAATTGCGGGAAAAAGGCACTAAAAAACAGAATATCTTTCGGATTGGAAATCCCGACCAGAAAACCCTGCCGAAATCCGCCTACAGCGCTGGCCGTCTCCTGTTTCGGTCCGGCCGCTGCCCGGCTTTCCTTGAGAATGTCCACCCCCAAATAGGCAATATAGACACAGCCTAGCAGCTTAATTAAATCCAGCCAGAAGGCCTGAATATTGAAGATGCCTTTTAAAATCAGCACCGAGCAGGCAATTAACAGCAAAGAAGCTAAATTAGTCCCGACAATGGTCTGAAACGCCCGCCGGTAACCACCTTTGAGTCCGGCACCAATCACCAGCATCATCACCGGGCCTGGGGTGGCAATCATGATCACCACCGCCAGACAGTACAACAGATATTCAGCCATATTGATCATCTGTGGTACTCCTGCGCTACTCTTGCTTAAACCTTAGGATGAAAAACTAGTCATCCTCTTCCAGACTGACTTTTAATAAATGCTGGCTAATGCCATCGGCACGTAAAAATGCCAGGTCATAACTCGCAGTCGCCAGTGCCAGTACCCGACGCTCAAATTCCTGCCACAGTGGTTTAACCTGCGCGGCCTGAATACCAAGACCACTGTCATCGGCCAGATGCTTGTTTTTTTCACATAATTTGAGCGCATGATATAACTTGCGGCCTGCGCTGGCATCGGGACGTAAACGCACCCGCTTTGACAGGACAAAATGCTCTACCTGCGGCAAGCGGGCAAATGGCAACATTGGTACCAGAATCTGGTCCAGCTGGGCATCCAGACGCTGCCAGACAGCCGTTTGCTGTTCGGGGGTATAGCCATTCCAGCGTATCACTTCATGATTAAAACGACGACAACCACGACACACTGAATCACCAAATACCGTAGAGCAGCGGCCTGCACACGGGGTCAATGAGGTGATTCGACGATCCGTACTCAAAATATACTCCAGAAAAGCGCAGTAATGCCGGCCTGAATGCGGCCGTATTACTTTTGGTAAAATCATAGGCGAGGATAGGCATCATAGCCGACTCTATCGCAGATTTAAAACCATATTTCTGTTCTGGATTTCTCGCTATCTGGGCACTTTCACGCTAAAATATGCCCCTCAAATTTTTTATATCACATTGGAGTACTCCATGAACGCTACTGTAGAACAGCTTGCACCTGTAGAACAGCAAGCGACCTCTGGTTGGGTTGTTGCCGCACTTTATCAATTCAAAGAAGTTCAAGATCCTGCAGATCTACAACAACGTCTTTTAGACTTGGTAAACAGCATCAACCTGTGTGGTACTCTCATTGTGGCGGGTGAAGGAATTAATGGTACGGTGGCGGGCGACCGCGAAGCCATTGATCAGGTGCATCAGTTTCTTTTAAACGAAGGCTTTACCGCGATGGAATATAAAGAGTCACACAGCGCCGACAAGCCTTTCCGCAAAATGAAAATCAAGCTGAAAAAAGAAATTGTGACTTTGGGTGTAGAGGTCAAACCACGTGATCTGGTCGGCCATTATCTGGACCCGAAAGAATGGAATGAACTGATTGCACGTGATGACGTAATTTTAATTGATACCCGCAATGACTATGAATACAAGGCCGGGACTTTTAAAGGCGCGATTGATCCACAAACTGAAACCTTCCGTGAATTTCCAGACTATGTGAAAAAAGAACTGGAACAGCACAAAGACAAGAAAATTGCCATGTTCTGTACCGGTGGGATTCGCTGTGAAAAATCCACTTCGTTATTGCTACAAGAAGGCTTCCAGGAAGTTTATCATCTGAAAGGCGGTATTTTGAAATACCTCGAAGAAACCCCGGCAGAAGAAAGCCTGTGGGAAGGTGAATGTTTCGTATTTGATGGTCGTACTGCGGTTACGCATGGTGTGGAAGAAGGTCGAAATACCAAGTGTCATGCCTGTGGTTGGCCTTTACTGCCAGAAGAAGTGGCAGAACCAAGCTATGAACACGGCGTATCTTGTAAATACTGTATTGATAAAACCACAGAAAAACAGAAAGCCGGCTTCCGTATGCGTCAATCTCAGATTGCAGCGGCAAAACGCAAACGTCTGTAATAATGTAAACCAGTACAAATAATTTTACAAAAAGCCCTATTTATAGGGCTTTTTTTACGTCTGTTCACATACCAGAATCAATTCAATACCAAAGCACCCTCTGGTACTAACAGAAGCCAGTCATGCTTAGGCTAAACTCCAAATCACAACAAAAACAATGCAGTTTTATTTTGACGTACAGATTCTCACCCATGGACAAGGATTGACTTATGCAAAGAACGATAACAACACGCTATAAACACCAATTCCGTACTGCCTTACTGCAACGAGCGCATCAGCAGCAAGATCTGCAATTGCACCACCTGAAACAGCAGCTTGAACAGCGTTCACACTTGTTTATTGTGGGGTTTGGCACCGTGCTCGGCGCGATTCTGGCAATGTTTATTGCCTATCACCTTTCCAATATCTGGAGTGGTTATCTGATTGTCGCTGTCTTGCCGCTGCTGGTGGCGTATGGGCTTCGAAAAGTCTATGTGCATACCCTGTCGCATACCACTGAGGAAGATTTTTAGTTACGTTTCAGCTCTTTACTGAAAAACCAATCCTCTTTAGCATGAAGGTCTAATTTTTAGGCCTTCTTGACTTTATGAACCTGACCGAATGGATTATTTCCATTATGGAACAGCTGGGCTACTTCGGTATTGCCCTGCTTATGTTTCTGGACAACGTATTCCCCCCTATTCCTTCCGAAATTATTATGCCTTCTGCTGGTTATTCGGCCTCACAAGGTGAATTACTGTTTGTTGGTGTCGTGGTTGCCGGCTGTTTCGGTTCGCTACTGGCCGCGGCCTTGCTGTACTGGGTCGGCTATAAATTCGAACATGATGCGATTTTCCGCTTTGTCGACCGCTACGGAAAATACCTGTTCCTAAAATCGGCCGATGTCAAAAAATCACTGGACTGGTTCGAGCAGTATGGGCATCGCATTGTCTTTGCCGGACGCATGATTCCGGCGGTACGCTCTTTAATTAGTATTCCCGCCGGCATGAGCCGGATGCCCTTCTGGAAATTCATGTTCTACAGCAGCCTCGGCACCATCATCTGGACCACTTTTCTGGCTGCGGTCGGGTTTTATTTTGGCGAAAATCAGGCGCTGATGCAGAAAATTTTTAGCCAGGTCGGCTATGTCATTATTGCAATTGTGATTGCGATTATCGGCTGGATTCTATACCGTAGGTATATGCGTAAACGCGCTTCGTGATGTGCATTGGCCTGCCTATAGGCCAAACTTGGGGATTCAATGAAACACTATTTGCTGCATTTGGCTGCGGTCTACAGCATTGCGCTGGTCCTGCTGACCATGGTTCTGGTTTATGGTTTAAATCTTGGGGTATTAACCCTTTTTCCAACACTGGTGGTAGTCGCGCTGATCAATGCCAAACATTTTGTAAAACGTGAAAAACGCCTACCGACCTCAGATGAAAGAATTCAGCTGATTTGGGGCAGCAGTGCCGTGGCCATCATTATTGGCAGCCTGTTTATCTTTTTTATGGTGCTGATGAACCCCTATGCGGAGCAGATTATTCAATCGGCTGAGAAAATGGGACTGGCCCTCATGGCAGTGTTGATGCTATGTATGGTCGCCATCCATGGTGCGGTATTTTATGCCGCCTACGTCTGGTATGCCGCTTATTGCGCCAAACAGTAATAGTTAGTCGATTTTCAGACACTGTTAAATCAAATTATCCTGAAGTAAATTCTTTCGTGCAGATGGGTGACTTCCGGACAGCGCATCTGCATAGAAAATTTAACCGTATGTAAGTAAGCCCTGCTTTTCGTCACCAGAAACCGACATAAGTTATTTATCTTAACGTGAAAGGTGCAATTCTCCTGCCCGCGCTAGGTGCTGTCTGATCTAAGTTAAACCTCAAGAGATCCGCTTGATCTTAATTTTTTGATTCATTTTACTTAGATCATCATCAGCCCCAAGAGGATACAGACATGACGAATCCAGAAATAGAAACCCAGCGCCAGCAGGAACAAAAACGCGAACAGGTCAAACAGCTGCCAAAACAGCAGCAGCAACAGCTGAATGCCAACCCAAAAACCGGTGAAACCGGCACCCATCCGGTGGGTACCAGTGTCGGTGCGGTCGGCGGTGCAGCCACAGGTGCCGCAGTCGGGGCTACCACCGGCCCAATTGGCGCAGTGGTCGGAGGTACCATTGGTGCCGTGGTGGGTGGTCTGGTTGGTAAAACCGCTGCAGAAGCCGAAAACCCGACCGAAGGTGATGAAGATATTTACTGGCGTGAACACAGCCAGAGCCAGCCTTACTATACCAGCCTGCAAAACACACATCCGGACTTAAGCTATGAGCGCGATTATCAGGCCGCCTATCGGGTCGGTTATGCCCAGCGCTCACGCTATGAACCGGGTACACGCTTTGAAGATGTAGAACCCGATTTACGCAGCGAATGGGAGTCCACCAAGGGCGATACCCGTTTGGCCTGGGAAGATGCCAAACATGCGGTGCGTGATGCCTGGAACCGTATGACCCGCTAATGTAATCCGGCTATAAAAAAACACCTCCGAGGAGGTGTTTTTTTATTTATTCGGTTTGCATCAGTTTGGAGTGTGATACATCAAATACAGTTCATTAAGGTTGTCCGGAATTTCTTCCGCCAGCTCATCCATTAACTGACCATTACGACGGAAGCTTTCCATTTGCGGGTCTTCTTCATCAATGCCGCTAAACACCATGATTGGTAAAGTCAGATCTACCAGCTGTTCTTCAAATTCTGGCGTGAACCAGGCTTCTTCATTCAGGAACATGGCATCCACAAAGCCCACACTCCAGTCGCCCAAGCTCGATTCTACATCTGCTTCTTCAATTTCGAATGGAAATTCAATGCCTTCTTCATTGGCCAGGTTTTGACGAATGGATTCGAGCCAGGTTTTCACCTGCGCTACGATTTCTGCCGGCACTTTTTTCTGGTTGCCTTCAAATAGTTCATCCAGCCATTGGTCAAATTGCGGGCCGACTGCAATGGCACACAAAAAACCATGAGTGGCAGCAAAATCTAGACCGTATTCGTTCTGGTCACCATCTAGATATTCACTCAACAGGTCTAAATCTAAAGCACTCATCTTAAATCCAAAAATCGTCTATACAAGGTATAGCATAGCATTTTCCGAAGACTTTACTGAACCCAAATTTCAGTCATCTTCGTCGTCAAAATCATCTTCGTCGAAGTCATAATCAAAATCCTTGAGATCACGCTCCAGTCGACGCTGTGCCAGCAGATCATCAATCAGGCGACGTTTTTCTAACGATTCTTTCGCACTGATTTTACCTGCCGCTTCATCGAAGCTGACATCATCATCACCGTAGTTATCATCTAGTTCAAAATCTGTTGAAGACACTAAAACTACCTCAGAATGAAAAAATGTGAATGGGTTTAGCCGCTATTTATCTGCCTTTGAAAAAGTTGTCAAGTTTTATTTATATTTTTTGTTTTTCCCGACTATTTTTGGCTTGTATTTCGCGCTAAAATTTGTGTATTTATGAAGACCTTATCTGAATAAGTATAGTTTAAAGCATATGACAAGAATATTTCGCGGACAAAACGGATGCCAGACTTGAAAACCGGGCAAGATGCCCCATATTCCTATTCAGTTTTGCTTTCAAACATTTTTATAAAATCATGCTTGATTGATCAAATCAGAAACTTTTACAGCAAATTGTGCTATCATGCACGGTTTTTCACTGCCACAGATTCAACGAAGAGTAAGCAAAGATGAGCGATATGACTTCCCCTACTTCGCAAGTAGCGGCTCTGATTAGCCGAGGCAAAGAGCAAGGTTACCTAACTTATGCCGAGGTTAACGATCATCTCCCAGACTCAATCACGGAAAGCGAACAGATTGAAGACATCATCCAGATGCTTCAGGACGTGGGTATTCCTGTGCATGAACGTGCACCTGAATCTGATGATGCGATGTTCGAAGACACCACAGAAGCTGCAGATGAAGTCGCTGAAGAAGAAGCAGCGGCAGTACTGGCTTCTGTAGAAAATGAGCCTGGCCGTACCACGGACCCTGTGCGTATGTATATGCGTGAAATGGGGACCGTTGAGCTGTTAACGCGAGAAGGCGAAATTAGTATCGCGAAACGTATTGAAGAAGGCATCCGTGATGTGCTGCATTCAATTGCGTACTGGCCAAATGCCGTTGAAGTGGTTCTACAAGAATACAAAGATTATGAAAATGGCGAACGCCGCCTGGCCGATCTGCTTTCAGGTTACTTAGATCCGGAAACCGATGAAGAAATTCCGGAAGTGCTGGAAGATGAAGCCGTGCTCGACGATGAAGAAGAATCGAGCAGCAAGAGCACCAAAACCAAAGATGTCAAACTTGATGACGACGATGAAGAAGAAGAGTCAGAATCGGATGATGATTCTGAAGCGGATTCTGGTCCGGACCCTGAAATTGCCAAAGTACGTTTTGCCGAGCTGACTGAAGCCTGGAAAAACGCCAAAGACGTCATTGCAAAGCATGGCCGTAACAGCAAAGAAGCGGAAGCTGCGTTACAGGCTCTGGCCAGCGTGTTCATGATGTTCAAATTTGCGCCGCGCCTGTTTGATATTATTTCAGAAATGATTCGTGGCACGCATGACCAGATTCGTGCAGCAGAACGTGAAGTAATGCGTTATGCGGTACGTCGTGGCCGTATGGACCGTACCCAGTTCCGTACGACTTTCCCGGGTCAGGAATCTAATCCGGCATGGTTAGACGAACAGATTGCCAAAGCTCCTGCAGAGATGAAAGGCTACCTGGAAAAAGTACGTCCTGATGTACTGGCCTTCCAGCAAAAAATTGCCGACATCGAAAAAGAGCTGGGTCTGAATGTTAAAGACATTAAAGACATTGCCAAACGTATGGCAGTGGGTGAAGCCAAAGCACGTCGCGCCAAGAAAGAAATGGTTGAAGCCAACTTGCGTCTGGTGATCTCGATTGCCAAGAAATACACCAACCGCGGCTTGCAGTTCCTGGATCTGATTCAGGAAGGTAACATCGGTCTGATGAAAGCGGTAGACAAGTTTGAATACCGTCGTGGTTACAAGTTCTCGACTTATGCGACTTGGTGGATTCGTCAGGCGATCACACGTTCGATTGCCGATCAGGCACGTACCATCCGTATTCCGGTACACATGATTGAAACCATTAACAAGATTAACCGTGTTTCTCGTCAGTTGTTGCAGGAAATGGGCCGCGAACCGACACCGGAAGAACTCGGTGAACGTCTGGAAATGGACGAAGTGAAGGTACGTAAAGTCCTGAAAATTGCCAAAGAGCCAATTTCCATGGAAACGCCAATTGGTGATGATGAAGATTCGCATTTGGGTGACTTCATTGAAGACAGCAACATCACCTCTCCGGTCGATGCAGCGACTTCAGAAGGCTTAAAAGAAGCAACACGCGAAGTGCTGGAAAACCTGACTGAACGTGAAGCCAAAGTCCTGAAAATGCGTTTTGGTATTGATATGCCAACCGATCATACTCTGGAAGAAGTCGGTAAGCAGTTTGATGTGACCCGTGAACGGATCCGTCAGATTGAAGCCAAAGCCTTACGTAAATTACGTCACCCTTCCCGCTCTGAACACCTGCGTTCATTCCTGGAAAACGACTAAGTCAGCAGCGGCTTGAATTGGGATCAATCCATCCCCATTTAAGTAGCAATGCCAAAACGCCTGCGCCTTGCAGGCGTTTTCAATCTTTTGAGGTAATTATGATTGACCGCACTCCCTCTCGTGAATTACAAGAGCATCTTTGGGTTTTTCCGATGGATTACCCGATTAAACTGATTGGTCTGGCCGGTGCAGAGCTGCGTCAAGCGGTGAACGATATTTTCGTGAAACACTTCCCGGACTTTGATGGCGACAAAATGACCGTGACCCCGTCGCGTACCGGTAAATACCACTCGATTACTGCACAGCTGCGTTTCGAGGAGCTGGAACAGGTACATGCGGTCTATGCCGATTTAGCTGCCTGCCCGCTGATTAAAACCGCGCTTTAAGTTTCAAAAAAACACGCTTCATGCGTGTTTTTTTATGGCGTACCGTGCAAGCGCAGTAATTTAAAGCAGGCATACTCCTATTCCTATTCTGAATCATTATAATTCACATCAGCAGATTTCATTTTTAAGGACGCAGCCTGTGACCGATGCGCTTCAAAAACCGACCCTCATTATTCGCCAGTATTCGCAATTAACACCGTATCAAGACCGCTTTTTAGAGATGAAGCAGTTGACTGAACAGCGTGATGCCAATACCCCCGATGAGCTCTGGATTTTGCAGCATCATGAGGTGCTGACCCAAGGTCAGGCCGGCAAGGCAGAACATATTCTGATTCCCAGCCATATTCCGGTGGTACAAACCGACCGTGGTGGACAGGTGACCTGGCATGGTCCGGGCCAGCTGGTGGCGTATTTCCTGTTTGACCTGAACCGTTTGGGCTGGAATGTCCGCACGCTGGTATCGTATGCCGAAAACCTGATGATTGCGCTGCTCAAAAAATATGGCATTGAAGCTTATGCCAAAGCAGATGCGCCGGGTGTCTATGTCGCGGAGCGTAAAATTGGCTCATTGGGCTTTAAAATCCGCAAAGGCCGTAGTTACCATGGACTAGCGCTGAATATTGACTGTGATTTGAGTGGTTTTCAAACCATTAACCCCTGTGGGTATGCCGGTCTGGAAATGGTGCGCATTCAGGATTTAGTCCCAGACTATCCATCGTTTGAAACTTTATGCCGAGATATCATTGAAACTTTAGAGCACAGTGGTTACTTTAGTGAGGTTCAAACCATTCAAGCCTAAATGACTTTACTTTTGAATAAGAAATAAATTAGAGTATTTACTCTAAACCTAATAATAGATGTTAACAAAGGGACTCAGCGAGTGATTTCAAGCAAAACCGTGAAGCCCGCTTTGCAACAGGCCTATGTCAAACTCATGATGGATGTGATTGGCAGAGGTCTGGTGATGGCAAGCCAGGTCGATCAAGAAATAAAACAGGAAGTTGCAAAGTTTCCCGCAAATTTTATCCTGTCCATGAAAGTGTTTCCCAATGGACCTGCGTTCATTGCCCGGGTGACTGAAGATCATCAGCTCGAACTGCTGCCTGAACTGGATGGCAAACCCGATCTGGTCATTACCTTCAAGCATCTGACCCATGCCTTTTTGGTGTTCTCGTTTCAGGAAAGTACGGCACAGGCCTTTGCCCATGACCGCATGATTGCCGATGGTGACCTGTCTTATGCCATTCGTCTGGTGCGTTGCCTGAACAAAATGGAAGCCCTGATTTTGCCTAAACTGCTGGCAGAGCTGGCCATCAAACAATACCCATCCGAACTTAACTTAAAAGAAAAACTCAGCGGAGCTGCCCATATTTACCTGAAAGTGGCTCAGTCCTATTTCCAACGGAGTGCATAACATGGCGAAGCCTTATTACGAATTTTTTTGTCCAGTCAAAGTCATTGCCGGCAATGCCGCACTGGAACACATTCCGTTTGAATTGGTGACTTTAGGTGCGAAACGCCCGCTGATCATTACCGACAAAGGCGTCCGTGGTAATAACCTGCTGGCCCCGGTTGAGGCGGCTTTTGAATCAACCGATGCTGAAATTGGCTATATTTTTGATGATGTGCCGCAGGATTCAAGTCTGGACACGGTACGTAAAGCCGCGCAGCTGTATCGTGACCACAACTGTGATGCCATTATTGCAGTGGGTGGTGGTTCGGTGATTGACACCTCCAAAGCCACCAACATTCTGGTGACGGAAGGCGGCGATGACCTGCTAAAATATTCCGGTGCGCACAACCTGCCAAAACCGTTAAAGCCCTTCTTCGTGATTCCGACCACCTCAGGCACCGGTTCAGAAGTCACCATGGTCGCCGTGGTGTCAGATACTGAAAAGAATGTCAAAATGCCATTCGCTTCTTATTACCTGATGCCACATGCCGCGATTCTGGACCCGCGCATGACCCAGACCCTGCCACCGCATTTAACGGCAATGACAGCTATGGATGCCATGACCCATGCGGTTGAAGCCTATAGCTGCATGGCCTCGAATCCGATTTCGGATGCCTATGCCACCGCCGCGATCAAGAAAATCAGCAATAACCTGTTTAAAGTGCTGGATAATCCAAGCGATGCCTATGGCCGTCTGGAACTGGCGCAGGCCTCGACCATGGCTGGTATTGCCTTCTCCAATTCGATGGTGGGTCTGGTGCACTCTCTCGGTCATGCCTTAGGTGCAGTGGCGCATCTGCCGCATGGACTGTGCATGAACCTGTTCTTACCGTATGTGCTGGAATACAACAAAGATGTCAATGGCGACAAAATTGCCGAACTGCTGCTGCCATTGGCCGGCCCGGATATTTATGCCCAGACTCCGGCGCATCTGCGTGCCGATAAAGCCATTGCTACCCTGCTGACCATGCGCGACCGTCTGTATACCATGACCAAATTGCCACGCACCTTGAGTGAAACCGGCAAGGTTACAGAAGCGCAGCTGGATGAAGTGGCCGAAAAAGCCCTAAACGATGGCTCGATCATTTACAACCCGAAAGAAGCCAGTCTAGAAGATTTGAAATCTATCTTAAAAAAGGCTTGGTAATTTCCAGCAAATAGGCGAATATAGCCAAAATTTCTAGAAGCCTGATGTTTTTTTAAGCATCAGGCTTTTACTATACCCAAGAAAAAGTTCTTATTTATTCAGATGATTGGCATATTTTCTGCTAAAAATTTCTGAAAAAGTTACTGACAAAAGCAACCATTTTGGAGTAGATTGGCGGACTTTTGTTTTATTGATAGGGGGGATCGTTCGTCTCAAACGATCCTTAGGAACATGACTGATCCTTGATCAACGATTAAGAGGATAACGCCGTTGACAAATATCTCTGGGACTCAATCGGCAGCTAAACTGCAAAAAACGCTAGGGCTCTGGCACATCATTATTATTGGTTTAGCATATATTCAGCCAATGACCTTATTTGACACTTTCGGTTTAGTATCGGAAGAAAGTCATTTTCATGTACCCACCTCGTATATTTTTGCCTTGGTTGCAATCTTGCTGACCTCGTTAAGCTATGGTCACATGATTCGCCGCTACCCATCTTCGGGTTCTGCCTATACTTATGCGCAGAAATCCATTCACCCCAATGTCGGCTTTATGGTGGGCTGGTCGTCCTGGCTCGACTACCTGCTGTCGCCAATGGTGAATATTATTCTGGCTGTGATTTATCTGGAAGCGCTATTCCCGGATGTCAATCATTGGGTCTGGGTCATTGTGCTGACCGCGTTTATGACCGGCATCAACCTGCGCGGTGCGCGTTTTGTCGCCAACTTCAACAGTCTGATTGTATTTATCCAGCTCCTGGTCATCGCGATCTTTACCTGGATGGTATTTACCAAACTGCAGGCCGGTTTTAATGCCGATGGCCCGATTAGTGCCGAACAGCGTTATCAGCTCTGGAGCCTGGAACCATTCTGGAATGAGCTGACCTCAGTCGGTGCGCTGATTACCGGTGCTACCTTACTGTGCTTCTCCTTCACCGGTTTTGACTCGTTAAGCTCGCTGGCAGAAGAAACCAAAGATACCGAAAAGACCCTGCCAAAAGCGATTTTCCTGACTGCGTTAATTGCCGGGATCATCTTTATTGTCAGCACCTACTTCATGCAGATTTACTTCCCGAATGAACCGGGCAGCTACTTCAAAAATATTGCTGAAACTCAGCCAGAAATTCTGATGCTGGTGGGTGGTTCACTGTTCCAGTCCTATGTACTGACCTTTGCAATTGTAACGGTGATGGCTTCGGGTATTTCTGCACATGCTGGTGTATCCCGCTTAATGTACGTGATGGGCCGTGATGGCGTGATTAACAAGAAAATCTTTGGTCATATCAGCCCTCGTAACTTCACACCGTCTTATAACATTCTGATTGTGGGTGCGGTGGCCTTAACTGCGGGCTTTATGGATCTGGATTTCGTGATTTCCCTGATCAGCTTTGGTGCCCTGACTGCATTCAGTTTCGTTAACCTGTCAGTCATTTCACGCTATGCGCTACGTGATGGCCGTACCCGCAATGTTAAAGACATTCTGAACTTTGTGGTGGTGCCGCTCTGTGGTTTTATCGCGGTGTTTGCACTGTGGCTTGAAGTTGATGAAACATCATTGAAATATGGTTTATGGTGGGCAATGGCCGGTATTTTATACCTGGGTTATAAAACCAAAGGCTTTAAACACCCTGCGCCACAACACAATGAATTTGACGATAAACTCTAAGTTTAAGTCATTCAAAAAGGTGCTTCGGCACCTTTTTTGTTTCCACATTTCAGGTCAAGTTTTGACGGCTTGATCCTGCTCACTGAAAAAATAAATAGCGATAAAAAAACCAAGATCAGTGATCCTGGTTTTTTATTCTTCGCGATGATCTGCCCTAGCTTAAAGGCTGGAAACCCTGCTGACGCCAAGCTTCATAGACAATGACCGCTGTGGCATTCGACAGGTTTAAACTGCGAGAATTTTCTGCCATCGGCAAGCGAATCCAGTGCTCTTGTGGGAACATCAAACGCACATGCTCAGGCAAACCGCGGGTTTCTGGTCCCATCAACAAGGCCACAGGACGGTTTAAATCCGAAGTATGCGGGGTTTCTGTCCCCTTGGTGGTTAATGGATACACCGCATCCACACCTACGCCTTTACTGGCCAAATCGGCCAGACAGTCTTCAATTGAATCCCACAGTTGCATCCGCGCCCATTCGTGGTAATCCAGACCGGCACGTTTCAGCTTTTTATCATCCAGCTCAAAACCCAGGGGCTTGACCAGATGTAACTGAGCACCGGTATTGGCACAAAGCCGGATAATATTACCGGTATTGGCAGGAATTTCAGGCTCATATAACACAACGTGGATCACTTTTTACTCACTATCTGGTTGATTTAAGCAATTAAACTTTCTTGATGGGACAAGGATGCTGTCAGGGTTAAAGCGCTACGCAGTATTGCCCTTTTGCATCTCCGGCAACCATGATTCATCATAGCTGCCACTTGACAGGCGTAGCCTTCGTCTTGCGCTCGGGCAACACGTTGTGTTGCTTTGTCCTCTTTACTCAGGCGCAGCCTTCGCCTTGCGCTCGGGCAACACGTTGTGTTGCTTTATCCTCTTTACTCAGGCGCAGCCTTCGCCTTGCGCTCGGGCAACGCAGTGCGTTGCTTTATCCTCGCTCATGCCATTGCAGTTGTTCGCGCAGCTTCACCACTTCACCAATAATGGTCAGGGTGGGCGCCTGAATTTGATGTTCAGTGACTTTAGATGCAATATCCGCCAAAGTCCCGACCACCACTTTCTGCTCCGGTGTGGTGCCTTTAGACACCAAGGCCACTGGCATATCCGGACGCTGGCCATGGGCAATCAGTTTCTGGCAGATTTTTTCCAGTCCCACCAGTCCCATATACAGCACCAGAGTCTGGTTTTCATAGACCAGCTCGCTCCACGGCAGTTCCGGTGAACCTTCTTTTAAATGCCCGGTCAGGAAACGTACGCTTTGCGCATAGTTGCGATGGGTTAAAGGAATACCGGCATAAGCTGAACAGCCCGATGCTGCGGTAATGCCCGGCACCACCTGAAGAGCCACTCCTGCAGCAAACAGCTCTTCAATTTCTTCACCGCCACGGCCAAAAATAAACGGATCACCGCCTTTTAAACGACAAACACGTTTACCTTCCTGCGCATACTTGACTAGCAAGGCATTAATGCCCTCTTGTGGCACAGCATGGTTGGAACGTGCTTTCCCAACATAAATTTTTTCAGCATCACGGCGGCACAGCTCCATAATCGGATCAGACACCAGACGGTCATAAATCACCACATCGGCCTGCTGCATCAAGCGCAGTGCTTTTAAGGTCAACAGCTCCGGATCACCCGGACCGGCACCGACCAGATACACTTCGCCTTTTGGCGTGGTCCATTCCTGCAAGGCCTGCTCAATCAAACGATTGGCTTCTTGCAGATTGTCATTAAAGACCTGCTCTTTAAGCGGACTGGCATACAGGTTTTCCCAGAAAATCCGGCGTTCATCCGGATTCTGGATTTTGGCCTTAACCGCAGCACGCCATTGACCGGAAAAACTCGCCAGTTTGCCCATGCCATGCGGAATACTGGTTTCCAATTGGGTGCGAATCTGGCGCGACAACACCGGCGATGCACCATTCGTGGCCACTGAAATCAGCAAAGGCGAACGGTCGACAATGGCCGGCACCATAAAGCGGCAATGTGGCGGATCATCGACACTATTGACCAGCACATTTTCAGCTTCACAGGCCTCAAACACCTGACGGTTGATTGCTGCATCATCAGTGGCGGCAATCACCAGACGATACTGGCGCAGCGGAATTTCAGTATTGAAGGCAGCAGCCTCATAATGCCCCTGGCTCTGCTGGACCAGTTCCAGTAAAGCGGCATCAATGTCCGGCGCCACCACATCAATAATAGCGCCTGCTTTTTGCAGTAAACCGGCTTTACGGTAGGCAATATGGCCGCCACCGACAATCAGACAGCGTTGCTGTTGCAACTTTAACGAGATTGGAAAAATATCCACACACTACCTCAGTAATTTAGTTCTGATTGTCTTAAGCAAATTTTGTGCACAAATTGGTGCATCCTGTACATCGACCTGAATTTAGTCGATATATTCTGCACCACCCATGTACGGACGTAGCACTTCAGGCACTTCAATTGAGCCATCCGCGCGCTGATAGTTCTCCATGACTGCCAGTAAAGTACGACCTACAGCCAGACCTGAACCATTCAAGGTATGTACAAATTCAGTTTTCTTCTGGTCGGCACGATAACGCGCTTTCATACGACGCGCCTGGAAATCACCCATGTTGGAACACGAAGAAATTTCACGATAGGTATTCTGACTTGGCACCCACACTTCCAGGTCATAGGTTTTGGTCGCACCAAAGCCCATATCACCACCACACAGGATGATTTTACGGTACGGCAAGCCCAGCGCCTGCAAAATGCCTTCTGCATGACCGGTCAACTCTTCCAGTGCCTGCATAGAATCTTCAGGTTTAACGATTTGCACCATTTCTACTTTATCAAACTGGTGCTGACGGATTAAACCACGCGTATCACGGCCATAAGAACCGGCTTCACTGCGGAAACATGGGGTATGCGCAGCATATTTCAGCGGTAAACGGTCGGCATCAATAATTTCGTCACGGACAAAGTTGGTGACTGGCACTTCCGCGGTTGGAATTAAATAGAACTCTTTTTCGCCCTGCAGCTTAAACAGGTCTTCTTCAAATTTTGGTAATTGACCGGTACCACGTAAAGAATCGGCATTGACCAGGTACGGCACATAGGCTTCGGTATAGCCATTTTTCAGGGTATGCGTATCCAGCATAAACTGGGTTAAAGCACGTTGCAGACGCGCCAATGGCCCTTTTAAAACGCTAAAGCGAGAACCGGTCAGTTTGGTGGCAGTTTCAAACTCCAGACCGCCCATCCATTCGCCTAAATCGGTATGATCTTTGATTTCAAAATCAAATTCGCGTGGTGTACCCCAGGTCAGGATTTCCACGTTATCGGCTTCATCTTTACCTTCCGGCACAGATTCATGTGGCAGGTTGGGAATGGTCAGTGATTTGGTTTCAATTTCTGCCTGTAATTCATTTAAAGCCACTTCGGCTGCTTTAATTTCATCACCAATGGCTGACATACGTGCCATGATTTCTGAAGCATCACCACCGGCTTTTTTAATCTGACCGACCTGTTTGGCACCGGCATTACGTTCGGCCTGTAGAGCTTCCGTTTTGGACTGGATTTCTTTACGGCGAGCTTCCAATGATGCCCATTCTTCTACATTGAGTTGCACACCACGTTTTGCCAAGGCTAAATTTACAGCCTCAATATTATTTCTGAGTAATTTCGGGTCGATCATAGCCAATCTTTTGTAAAGAAAAAAACTGGCTATAGTGTAAGCGCTTCGGGTTAAAAAATACAGTAATCCGCTTCACGGCTGGGGCTTATTACAGCAATCTGGCGCAGTTTTTCACAATTTACTGGGCCGGATACTTCGGCAAACTTGGCAGATATTCAGCTTTAATCAGTTTGTCCACCGCATAATACGGCAGCTCCAGTTCCGGCATGCCTTCTGCATAGGAAGCCAGCTCATACAATGGATAGACAAACACCAGTCCATTGGCACCATAATAGAAATTGTCACTCAGTCGCAGTTTGTCACGCTGGATGTTGTGCTCATTCAGCCAGTTGTAATTATGGTTAAACAGTTCTTGTACTAGTTTGGCTTCACTATTCGGCAGTAGAATATCCTGCAAGGCCAGACGTTTCTTGCTGTTTAAATCAAAGGTCACAAATTCCTGATGATGCATACCATGCGCCGCCCCGGCCGGATAACTATAGCTTTGCATGCTAAAGGTAGCCAGACGGCCATGCTGGCCAATATAACGTACATAGGTAGAACTCAGGCTAAGACGGTTAGGCTCCTCTGTGCTATTGGCCTCTGATGCTGACGATGCTGACGATGCTGACGATGCTGACGATGCTGACGATGCTGACGATGCTGACGATGCTGACGATGCTGACGATGCTGACGATGCTGACGATGCTGACGATGCTGACGATGCTGACGCAGTAGAAGCGGCATCTTCACTAAATGCAATCGGGTCAGCCTTTTTAATCCGCTGCATAAAATACGCATTGATCCACGGCACATTGGTATTGACCGTCTGAATATCGTATTCGGTACAGCCCTCTTCATCACAGCGCTGCTGCTGTTTCAGTTCCACCGGTACCACTTTGGCCTGAATCACGGGAATGGCAGCTGCCTGAGTCTGACTTTGCTCGGCCTCCACCTGAGGTGCGGCATCCTGCTTCGGCTGACAGGCGCTTAGCATTAACACCGTGGTCAGTGCGATGGTCGTGGTGAGCAGATTTGATTTCAGATGTTGCATTGCATTTCCCCCTATGTTCATGCTGCAATTTTCAGCAGTTTTTACCCCGCTAAGGCGTTGTATACGCTCAATTTAGCTATTTACCACTATATAAAACTCCTGCTGTTCGATCCTAGAGCAGTTCTGTAACCTACGATAAAAAATGAAAAATCAACCAAAAACCACCCGCAGCAGTACATACCAAAATTTATAATATTCCATTAAAATTCATGATGATAATTTTAAAATAAAATCAAATCCTGACTGCACCCTAATCGTGCATCTGCGGCCTATTCAACGGGAAAAATAAATTATCCCAAGATTTATCCACAGAAATTGTGGATTCTTTCACAGGGCAAAAGCAGACAGATCAGCCGTGATTCTGATTAACCCTTATTTTTGGTTAATTTTTAACCATTTTTAAGGAGGAGAATTTTTATTCTCATTTCGTGCGTATCTGCATGACCTAACTCGCTCAATTGACTTTCCGTTCAATCCTGCCATTGGACGATTATTCACCTAAAAATAAAGGAACCATTAAAATGGCTCCTCTATGTTTTTGCTTTCACAGATAAAATCTTTTTAAGAAATGATCATCATCCCTTATTGATCAATAATATCCGTGCCTTTTGGCGGGGTGAAATTAAAGGTCGAGTTGGCAATGTTCGGGTTCACCTTCACATTGTTAAAACGCACATAGGTGGTTTGACCCAAGGAATCTTCTAGAATCATCAGGCTTGGTGCTTTGTTGGCACCGAAACTGATGGTCAGACTCTGGAAAGCACCGTCATCACTTTTTGGATACAGGGTGTAATAGGTTTTGCCTTTGTTTGGCTGGGTCACCCGGTATGACTGCATAATCTGGTTGGTATTGCCCGATAATAACAGTGCTGGCGTATTGGCAACCTGCTCATCCAGGTTTTGACGCACGGCCTGCTGCAAGTCCGGGTCATAAATCCAGACGGTTTTCCCTGAGGTCACAATGGTCTGTTTGGCCGGACTGGTGGTTTCCCAATAGAATTTACCCGGGCGCGCCACTTTCATTACGCCTTTAAATTCCTGATTCATATGCTGGGCAGTCAGGCCCTTGTTTTTAGGCGCTTTGCCGCTGGTTTTGGTGGTCTGCTCAAAGTTAGCGGTCATACTTTTAATATGACTCAATTGTTTGACCAGATTGGCAGTGGCTTGCTGCTCCGATGCTGCCACAGGCGCAGCATACACAGTCGTACTCATCACTGGTGCCAGCGTTGCAGCACCCAATGCCATAGCACACATGGTTTGACGAAGCATTTTCATAGATTCACCTTTTATTGTTGCATATCGCAATGTATTCATGGACTCATCTTAAACCAAATAAAGTGCCTAAATTTAGAGAAAATAAGAAGTTTTGTATGTTTATTAATATCAAATGTTCTTTTTTATCCATCATCATGAAGATCAGGGTTGCTCTCTTTCCCGATGCGACATGCATAAAAAAACCCACAGAAAACTGTGGGTTTTTGTTCTATTGAATCTTATTCAACAGATACGTAGCGACGGCCAAATTGACCTTTCACTTCGAATTTTACTACGCCGTCAGCAGTAGCAAATAAAGTATGGTCACGGCCCATACCTACATTTGCACCAGCGTGGAATTCTGTACCACGTTGACGAACGATGATGTTACCTGCAGTTACAGTTTGACCACCGTAAACTTTAACACCTAACATCTTAGGATTCGAATCACGACCGTTCTTAGTAGAACCACCGGCTTTTTTAGATGCCATGTCTCATTACTCCTAGTGATTAGCCTGAAATACCAGTAATTTTCAACTCGGTGAACCATTGACGGTGACCTTGTTGCTTACGGTAGTGCTTACGACGACGCATTTTGATGATGCGGATTTTGTCGTGACGGCCATGGCCAACCACTTCTGCAGTTACTTTAGCGCCAGCTACAACTGGAGCACCGATTTGAATGCTATCACCGTTTACAAGCATTAATACGTCATCAAACGTAATAGTTGCGCCAGTTTCAGCTTTCAATAATTCAACTTTAAGGGTTTCACCCTCAACTACACGGTGCTGTTTACCACCGCTTTGGATTACTGCGTACATAATGTACTCCAAACATGCCCGTGTCGTCGTGCCGGTAAAGGGATATACCGATCTTAAAACGAACGCCACTGGGGTTATACAAGGGCAGAGATTTTAAGGGATAACGCTGCAAACAACAAGAGATTTAGCCAAAATATTGCATCAGCCGGCTGTTTATTTTATAAACATGCAACGAAAAGCAACAAAAATGGTCAAAACCCTACATTTTTCATTGATCTAATCAAATTGCTTGTTAGAATCGAAAACGCCAGCATGCTGATGCTATCACCGCTGCCTGTCACCGGGAGGCCATTAGCGCCAGCACGAACAGGAAAGCAGACCATTGCCTCGTACTTCATAACGACAACCACAATGGCCGCACCGCAGATTGCAGATTTCCTGTCCAGACGTTTTTCATTGTTACACTATCGTTGTTACTTGACACAATTGAGGTTCTCCTTCACATGACCATCGACTTTAAGCAAGATATTCTCGCGCCTGTTGCTTCCGATTTTGCCGCGATGGATCAGTTCATTAATGAAGGCATTACCTCAAAAGTCGCACTGGTTATGGCAGTCAGCAAGCATGTGGTGGAAGCCGGTGGCAAACGTATGCGTCCGATTATGTGTTTACTCGCAGCCAAAGCCTGCGGCGCAGAAGATCTGGAACAGGCACGCAGACTGGCGGCGATTATTGAAATGCTGCATACCGCAACCCTGGTGCATGATGATGTGGTCGATGAATCTGGCTTGCGTCGTGGCCGTCCAACCGCCAATGCCACCTGGAATAACCAGACCGCCGTATTGGTCGGTGACTTCCTGATTTCGCGCGCCTTTGACCTGCTGGTCGATTTAGACAACATGACCTTGCTAAAAGATTTCTCGACCGGCACCTGTGAAATTGCCGAAGGTGAAGTATTGCAATTGCAATCGCAGCATCAGCCGGACACCACCGAACAGACTTATTTAGATATTATTCACGGCAAAACCTCGCGCCTGTTTGAACTGGCCACCGAAGGTGCCGCCATTTTAACCAACAAGCCGGAATACCGTGAACCGTTACGTGTCTTTGCCGGCCATTTTGGTAATGCTTTCCAGATCATTGACGATATTCTGGATTACACCTCAGATGCCGAAACCCTGGGTAAAAATATCGGGGATGACCTGATGGAAGGTAAACCGACCTTGCCTTTAATTGCCGCCCTGAAAAATACCAGCGGTGCGCAACATGAAATTATCCGCCGCAGTATTGCCACCGGCGGAACCTCCGACTTGGCGCAGGTTATCGAGATTGTACAGACCTCTGGTGCACTGGATTATTGCCAGCAGCGTGCCACGGAAGAAACCGAAGCTGCAATTGCGGCCTTAAATGCCTTGCCAGATACAATCTATCGTCAGGCCCTGGTCAATCTGGCCAAGCTGGCCCTGCACCGAATTCAATAAATAGCTTCATCCTTGCCTATGCATATAAAATTTTATGACCTATTCCTGAACATGCAGGATCAGCTGGAAACCACGCCCGCTGATCTTGACGAGCAACTGCTCATTGAGCTGGTCAACCGTATTCGACCAGCCAACACCGAAAATAGCGAAGAAATACAAGAAAAGTTTCAGGCCTTTTTACATGCCCTGCTGATTACGCCCAATGCCGCCAATACCTTACAAAGTTTTGTGCTCTGCTTAATCAGCCAGTACAAACAGACCAGCCTGTATGCCGATACCGGCATCCTGTCTTTAGATGGTTTCTGGAGCCAGCTGTTTCAGCGCCTAGGGGCGCATTTTTTACCGCTGATTAATGATCAGAGCCAGCTGCAGGACTTGCTGCGCCGCATTTTCCATCAGCGCAGTGATAAATACTGGCTGGATGATATTGAAGATCAGCAGTGGCAGCAGCTGTTTCGCCTGCTGAATCAGGGCCATCGTAATCAGGATGATAAAAAACTGATTCGTCAGGAAATCATTAAAGCCATTACCGTTCTGTCCTATCGGGTCAGCGGAATTGGTTTATATCCGGAATTTATTAATGCCCATCCGGAACTGACCGAATACGAATCACCATTTTTAGTGCAGAACCGTGAAATCAACGATTTCATTGTGCAGTATAAAAACCTGCATCAAAGTGCCGACAAATTTGAAGCGGTAATTCCACCGGATGCCTCACAGGCG
This sequence comes from Acinetobacter sp. YH12112, assembly GCF_013418945.1. Taxonomy (NCBI): domain Bacteria; kingdom Pseudomonadati; phylum Pseudomonadota; class Gammaproteobacteria; order Moraxellales; family Moraxellaceae; genus Acinetobacter; species Acinetobacter sp. YH12112. Next base: position 21,741 of record NZ_VPBA01000008.1, read on the forward strand.
CTGGTGATGATTGACCAGTGCCGTAACGTCAGCCATAAAATTCGCCGGGCCACCAAACGGATTGGGGTCAGTGTCAGCCTGACCTATTTGCTGTCCTTACTGGAACAGTGTCTGGACCGGATTGAACTGCTGCTGAACCTGATTGTTGAAGAAGATGATGTGCGTTATAGCGCCATGGGCGAGCTACTGGTCGATATTACCACCGCGCTGTATAGCGAACGCAGTGTCCGCTCCCTGCTGGCTACCAACAGTGAATTGATGGCCTTGCAGGTGACTGAAAATGCCAGTAAAACCGGTGAACATTATGTAAGTACCGACAAGGCCGGCTTTCTGGAAATGTATAAATCGGCTGCCGGGGCCGGGGTGATTATTGCCACCATGGCCACCCTTAAGGTGCTGGCGGCACGTTTAACCTTGGCGCCGCTGATGCAGGCCTTTATTAACAGCATGAACTACTCGCTGGGCTTTATGCTGATTCATGTGCTGCACTTTACTGTGGCCACCAAACAGCCGGCGATGACCGCTGCCGCACTGGCTTCGACCGTACAGCATCGCAAAGGCTCGAAAATGGCGCAAATTGCCGAGCTGGCCGCGCTGATTATCAATATTATCCGGACCCAGTTTATTGCCATTCTGGGCAATATCTCGATTGCCATTCCGGTGGCCGCCCTAATTGCCTTTATGTGGGATGCGGCGTTGCATGAGCCTTTAATGAACCATGCCAAAGCCAGCAAAATGCTGCATGACCTGAATCCGTTTACCTCTCTGGCAATTCCACATGCAGCCATTGCCGGGGTATGTCTGTTTTTATCGGGCCTGATTGCCGGTTACTTCGATAATATGGCGGTGTACCGCAAAGTCGGGCCACGGCTACAGGCGCATGCCAAACTGAAAAAATGGATGAGTCAGGAACGGCTGGACCGTTTTGCCGCCTATATTGAACGGAACTTAGGCGCACTGGCCGGTAATTTCCTGTTCGGGATTATGCTCGGCAGTATGGGTACGATTGGCTATATTCTGGGTCTGCCTTTAGATATCCGGCATATTGCCTTTGCCTCGGCCAACTTTATTCAGGGCTTGATGAACGTCAACGGCAGTCCGGAAATAGGGCTGATTATTGTTTCTTTCCTGGGGGTACTGTTAATTGGCCTGACCAACTTATTTGTCAGCTTCACCCTCACCATTATTGTGGCCCTGCGCGCACGTCGGGTACGTTTTGAACAGTGGAAGCCATTGGCCAAACTGGTCATGACCCATTTCCTGACCCGGCCAAGTGACTTTTTCTGGCCTCCAAAGCAACCTGTTGAAGTTGAAGAACAATCTGGCCCCGCCAAGGGTCATCATTAAGGAATTTGTTAATTTATTTTGTCATGTGTTAAAAAGAATTGAAAAAGAAATTAGCATAATTTATACAGGCTTGAAATGAAGTGTACTGTCGAGTACACTTTAATCCATTACCGGACTGCGCTCGGATCAGCTAAACTAACCAGGATTTCGGCATGCCTAATTTTTTGCTTTATCTCGGTGGTTTGTTGTGTTTTTTCAGCGTGTTAATGCTTTATGTTCCAGCGCTCACTGCCCTTGATTCGGCAATTGTAGACTGGTTCAGCCAGCACCGTAACGAGATGTTGAATTCACTAATGACGGGGTTATCTGTCATTGGTGGCATGCCATTTGTATTATTTTTATCCAGTCTTTGGTGCCTGTATCTGGCCAGGCAGAAGGAATATGCAAATATCGTGCTGGTCAGCATTGGACTAATGGGGAGTTTTGCCACTGCCTGGATACTCAAGTATCTGATTGCAAGAGAGCGCCCGCCAGAAATGTATCATCTGGTCAATAGCTATGGTGCCTCATTTCCCAGCGCACACAGTTTTTATGCCGCAACGCTGGGCTGTCTTGCAATTTATGTGTCAATGCAACATCCCGCACATAAAGCCATTGTAATATGTACTGTTATGTGGATGTTGCTGATGGGAATTTCAAGAGTGTATCTTGGCGTACATTTTCCCTCAGATGTCCTGTCAGGCTGGAGCATAAGTTTTATCTGGATCACGCTGCTTTATCTGATCTTGATCAAGTACAGCCAGCGCAAACCAATGAATAATTTTTAGATAGATAAAAATCTAATTGAGGTGGAAGAATGATGTCTGCAAAGCTTTGGGCCCCTGCCCTCACTGCTTGCGCATTGGCCACAAGCATCGCGCTTGTGGGTTGTAGCAAAGATCCAAATGATGCGCAGCAAGCTGCAGCCCAGCAGCAAATGCCTCCAACAGAAGTTGGAGTGATTGTTGTACAGCCACAAAGTGTCGAGCAGTCTGTTGAACTTTCCGGCCGTACCACTGCCTTTGAAATTTCTGAAGTTCGCCCGCAAACCAGCGGTGTGGTGCAGAAACGTCTGTTTACCGAAGGTAGCTATGTACGTGAAGGTCAGGCCTTATATGAAATTGATTCACGGACCAACCGTGCATCAGTGGATAGCGCCCGTGCAGCATTGGCACGTCAGCAGGCCAATCTGAACGTCTTACGTGTCAAAGAAGGCCGTTATCGTCAATTGGTGGGCAGTAATGCCATTTCCAAACAGGAATATGATGACATTGTGGCGCAGGTGAAACTGGCTGAAGCAGATGTCGCGGCCACCCGTGCCGAACTGCGCAATGCAGAAATTAACCTGGGTTATTCAACCGTACGTGCACCAATTTCAGGTCAGACCAACCGTTCTACCGTGACTGCAGGTGCATTAGTGACTGCCAGCCAGCAGGAACCGTTAGTGACCATTCAGCGTCTGGACCCGATTTATGTGGATATCAACCAGTCAAGTGCTGAACTGCTACGTTTACGCCAGCAGCTGAGTAAAGGTGATTTAAACAGCAGTAACAACACCACAGTCAAGCTGAAACTGGAAGACGGCAGCTATTATCCGGTTGAAGGCCGTCTGGCATTCTCCGATGCCAGCGTTAATCCGGATACGGGTACCGTGACTTTACGTGCAGTATTCCCGAATCCAAACCATCTGTTATTGCCAGGCATGTTTGCCACTGCACAAATTGTGCAAGGGGTAATTCCAAATGCCGTGCTGATTCCGCAAGCTGCCATTACCCGCACCCCAACCGGTCAGGCCATGGCGATGCTGGTCAATGCCAAAGGCGTGGTTGAACCACGTCCAGTAACCACTGCCGGTATTCAGGGCAAAGACTGGATTGTGACTGAAGGTCTGCAAACCGGTGACAAAGTTATTGTAGAAGGCATTGCCAAAGTCAAGCCGGAACAGAAAGTGGTAGCCAAACCATATCAACCGCAAGCTGCCGCGCCACAAGGTGCCCAGCAACCTGCTGCATCAGATAAGGCAAAACAACCAGCAGATCAGGCGGATGCTCAGGCTGAACAAAAAGCTACTTCAAATACATAAGGGGTAGACTTCAATGGCTCAATTTTTTATTCATCGCCCGATTTTTGCATGGGTGATTGCACTGGTGATCATGTTGGCGGGTATTCTAACCCTATCCAATATGCCCATTGCCCAGTATCCGACCATTGCGCCGCCAACGGTCACCATTTCTGCGACTTATCCGGGTGCTTCGGCTGAAACAGTTGAAAACACAGTGACCCAGATTATTGAACAGCAGATGAATGGTCTCGATGGCTTGCGTTATATTTCATCGAACAGTGCCGGTAACGGTTCTGCATCTATTGCACTGAACTTTGAACAAGGCGTCGATCCTGACATCGCCCAGGTTCAGGTACAGAACAAATTACAGTCTGCTACTGCCCTGCTGCCGGAAGATGTCCAGCGTCAAGGGGTACGGGTCACTAAATCAGGCGCCAGCTTCCTGCAGGTTCTGGCCTTCTATTCGCCTGATGGCAGCATGTCGGCAAATGACATTAAAGACTATGTTAACTCCAATATTTCCGAACCCTTAAGCCGTGTGGCCGGGGTCGGTGAAGTGCAGGTGTTTGGTGGTTCCTATGCAATGCGCATCTGGCTGGACCCCGCCAAAATGGCCAGCCTGCAAGTTACACCAAGTGATATTGCCACTGCCATTCGTACCCAGAATGCCCAGGTCGCTGTCGGTCAGCTAGGTGGTGCACCAGCCGTAGAAGGTCAGGTGCTCAACGCAACCGTAACGGCACAAAGCCTGCTGCAAACCCCAGAACAGTTCAGCAATATCTTCCTGAAAAATACTGCTTCAGGTGCACAGGTGCGTCTGGGTGATGTGGCCCGTGTAGAACTCGGTGCAGACAACTATCAGTTTGATTCCAAATTCAACGGCAAACCTGCCGGTGGTGTTGCGATTAAACTGGCAACCGGTGCCAACGCGCTGGATACCGCCCAAGCCGTTGAAGAGCGCTTAAAGCTGTTACGTCCAAACTACCCGCAAGGGATGGTCGATCAGCTGGGCTTTGATACCACACCATTTATTGAATTGTCGATTAAGAGTGTTGTTAAAACCTTAATTGAAGCGATTATTCTGGTATTCCTGGTGATGTTCCTGTTCCTGCAGAACTGGCGCGCTACCATTATTCCAACCATGGCTGTACCGGTGGTGGTCTTGGGGACCTTTGCCGTCATCAACATGTTCGGCTTCTCGATTAACACCCTGACCATGTTTGCGATGGTTCTGGCGATTGGTCTGCTGGTCGATGACGCGATTGTCGTGGTGGAAAACGTGGAACGTGTCATGGTCGAAGAACATCTCGACCCTGTGGTAGCCACTGAAAAGTCAATGAAACAGATTTCTGGCGCGTTAATCGGGATTACCTCGGTGCTGTCTGCGGTATTCGTACCAATGGCATTCTTCGGTGGTACGACCGGGGTGATTTATCGTCAGTTCTCGGTGACCCTGGTCACGGCAATGGTACTGTCGCTGATTGTAGCCTTAACCTTTACCCCTGCCCTGTGTGCGACCATGCTGAAACAGCATGATCCGAACAAGCCAGAAAGCAACGGTCTGTTTGCGCGTTTCTTCCGCTGGTTTAACCGCAGCTTTGACAAGCTGTCGGTGAAATATCAGGGCGGTGTGAACCGTATGACCCACAGCAAGATTTTCTCCGGGATTATTTACGGTGCAGTGCTGGTTGTGATTGTGCTGTTATTCCAGAAACTGCCATCTTCATTCCTGCCGGATGAAGACCAAGGTGTGGTGATGACACTGGTGCAATTGCCACCAAATGCCAGTCTGGAACGGACTGACAAAGTTGTCAGCACCATGACCAACTACTTCCTGGAAAATGAGAAAGAGCATGTCGAGTCTGTGTTTAGTGTGGCCGGCTTCTCCTTCACCGGGGTTGGACAAAACGCAGGTCTGGCCTTCATTAAGCTGAAAGACTGGTCAGAACGTACTTCGCCAGAATCTCAGGTCGGTGCGATTATCCAGCGTGGTATGGCACTGAACATGATTGTTAAAGATGCTTCTTACATCATGCCACTGCAATTGCCTGCCATGCCTGAACTGGGCGTGAGTGCCGGCTTTAACCTGCAGCTGAAAGATGCCAGCGGTCAGGGTCATGAAAAACTGACCATGGCACGTAACATCATTTTAGGTGAAGCAGCCAAAGATCCACGTCTGGCCGGGGTTCGTCCAAATGGTCAGGAAGATACACCACAGTACCGCGTGATTGTGGACCATGCGCAGGCCGGTGCCTTGGGCGTGAGTATTGCTGAAATTAACAGCACCATGGGCATGGCCTGGGGTGGTTCGTACATCAATGACTTTATCGACCGCGGTCGTGTCAAGAAAGTCTATGTTCAGGGTGAAGCAAGCTCACGTATGATGCCGGAAGACCTCGATCAATGGTATGTACGTAATAACCGCGGCGAAATGGTACCATTCTCGGCCTTTGCAACCGGTGAATGGACTTATGGTTCACCACGTTTAGAGCGTTATAACGGCGTATCCTCCATGAACATTCAGGGTACACCAGCGCCTGGCGTCAGCTCGGGTGATGCGATGGTGGCCATGGAAGAAATTATTGCCAAGCTGCCAGACATGGGCTTGCAAGGTTTCGACTATGAATGGACCGGTCTGTCACTGGAAGAACGTGAATCGGGTGATCAGGCACCATTCCTGTATGCGCTGTCGCTATTAATCGTCTTCCTGTGTCTGGCAGCACTGTATGAAAGCTGGTCAATTCCGTTCTCGGTATTACTGGTCGTACCATTAGGTATTGTCGGTGCCCTGTTCCTGACCTTCAGCGGGATGGTGCTGTTCCAGAACCCGAACCTGTCGAATAACATCTACTTCCAGGTGGCGATTATTGCGGTGATTGGTCTATCTGCGAAAAACGCGATCCTGATTGTCGAATTCGCCAAAGAGTTGCAGGAAAAAGGTGAAGACCTGTTTGAAGCCACTTTACATGCGGCAAAAATGCGTTTACGTCCAATTATCATGACCACTTTAGCCTTCGGTTTTGGTGTACTGCCGCTGGCCCTGTCTTCAGGTGCAGGTGCAGGTAGCCAGCACTCGGTCGGTTATGGTGTTCTGGGCGGCGTAATCAGTTCGACCTTGTTGGGTATCTTCTTTATCCCGGTATTCTACGTGTGGATTCGAAGTATCTTTAAATACAAACCAAAACAACAAAATCATCAGGAGCATGTATCGTGATGCAAAACTTATGGTCTCTTACAGGCCGTGGTATTGCGGTTTCTGCCCTTGCGCTTGCTTTGACAGCCTGTCAGAGTATGCGCGGGCCAGAGCCGGTTGCTCAGGCGAATATTCCGAGCAGCTATAGCAATGCTTCCGGAAGCTCTGTTGCAGAACAGGGTTATAAAGATTTCTTTGCCGATCAGCGCCTGCTACAGGTGCTGGATCTGGCCTTGACCAATAACCGTGATTTACGTACTGCGGCGCTGAACATCCAGCGTGCCCAGCAACAGTACCAGATTACTGAAAATAACCAGTTACCGACCATTGGCGCCAGTGGCAGCGTGTTACGTCAGGACACCATGAGCAATCAGGGTCGTGGCCCAAGCACCTCCTATAACGTAGGTTTAGGGGTCACCGCCTATGAGCTGGATTTCTGGGGTCGGGTCCGTAGCCTGCGTGACAATGCACTGGATAATTTCCTGGCCACCCAGAGCGCCCGTGATGCCACGCAAATTGCCCTGATTGGTCAGGTATCTCAGGCCTGGCTCAGCTATTCCTTTGCCAATGCCAACCTGAAACTGGCCGAGCAAACTTTAAAGGCCCAGCTTGAATCGTATAACCTGAACAAAAAACGTTTTGACGTTGGCATCGACAGCGAACTACCGGTACGTCAGGCGCAAATTTCAGTCGAAACCGCGCGTAATGATGTAGCTAACTATAAGACTCAGGTGGCGCAGGCACAAAACCTGCTGAATCTGCTGGTGGGTCAACCGGTTCCGGCCAATCTGCTGCCGGCACAGCGCATTACCCGCATTACCTCCAATACGGCAATTGGTGCGGGCTTACCAAGTGATCTGCTGGTAAACCGTCCCGATGTCCGTGCAGCGGAATACCGTCTGTCTGCCGCAGGTGCCAATATTGCCGCAGCGCGTGCCCGTCTGTTCCCGACCATCAGCCTGACCGGTTCCGCCGGTTATGCCTCGGCCGATTTAAGTGACCTGTTCAAATCAGGCAACTTTGTCTGGTCAATTGGTCCAAGTCTGGATATTCCAATCTTTGACTGGGGCACACGTCAGGCCAATATCCGCATTTCAGAAACCGATCAGCAGATTGCGCTATCAGATTATGAAAAGTCGATTCAGACCGCTTTCCGTGAAGTGAATGATGCCTTGGCAGTGCGTGAAAATATTGGTGACCGGATTGCCGCACAGCGCCGTCTGGTGGAAGCCACCAATACCACCTATCGTCTGTCGGAAGCCCGTTTCCGTGCCGGCATTGACAGCTATCTAACCGTACTGGATGCACAGCGTGCCTCTTATGCGGCCGAGCAAGGGCTATTATTGCTGGAACAGGCCAATTTGAACAATCAGGTGGAACTGTATAAAACCTTAGGTGGCGGCCTGAAAGCTAACACTTCAGATCAAGTGACCCAGCAGCCGTCTGTGGCAGAACAACGCCGCGCTGCTCAGCAATAAGATTGTCTGAGTTGCAGCGTCAAGCAGCAGGGTGATTTCATCCTCATCGCTTGATGATCAAGCCAGTGAGCCCCGCGCTGACTGGCTTTTTCTTTGCCTGATGATGTGCCTGGATCATCCATGAGATCAAAGCAGTTCAATACAGTGATGATTAGAGCAAAGAAATCCTGTTTTGCTTGTAGTGACTCGCCAAAGGATTGGATGCACATCTGCCCGCATAAAACTACAAAAGAGATGTTTTTGATTGCATTTTGCCCGCAGTTTTTCTATCTTCATGATCAATCTATTGTTATTGGTCATCACATGTTACTGAGTAATTTGGAATCTGTACCCGGACACACCATTCGCCAGCAAATTGATGTGGTATATGGCAGTACGGTACGCAGCAAGCATGTCGGCCGTGACCTGCTGGCCGGACTGAAAAATATTGTCGGTGGTGAGCTGACAGCCTATACCGAACTGCTGGAAGAATCGCGTCAGGAAGCCATGAACCGGATGATCGACAAAGCGCGCAGCATGGGTGCCAATGCCATTGTCGGAATCCGTTTTTCTACTTCCAACATTGCCCAGGGTGCATCTGAACTGTTCGTTTATGGTACGGCGGTGATTGTCGATCCAATCATGCCAAAACTGCCTGATCCCTTCCCTGCACAGGACTAAGTCATGGATGGATTGCTCCTGCAGCTGCTGATTTTTGCGGTACTGTTTGCCGTTGGCTTTGGTTTTGGCCGCTATAACGAACGCAAGCATTTTCAATATCTGGCTGAACAGGAACAGCGACTGGCCTATATCCAGCTCGACAGCAGCCGCTTTAAAAGCACTGACCTACCCGGCCAACTGGTCAGCAGCAATGTGGTGATTTCACATGATTACTTTAAATATGCAATTGCCAATGTGCAGAATTTACTCGGTGGCCGCCTGACCAGTTATGAAAGTGTGGTGGAACGTGCGCGCCGCGAAGCAATTGTACGCTTAAAGCTGGAAGCCGAGAAAATGGGCGCCACCCAGATTTTAGGCCTGCGTTTAAGCACCACCGAACTGGGGATGCAAGGTGGGATGGTGGAAGTGTTTGCCTATGGGACGGCCATCAAGAAATAAGCTGATGGCCTGATCTGTCTTCATCTCGTCAAATGCTCTGGAACGTATTACTTCACCTTCATTTTACGGATCATTTTATACAGCGTACTTGGCGATAAACGCGACACCCAAACCCCCAGTTTTTCCTTGGCGCCACCAACCACAATATATTCCTCTCCCGCCAGCAAGGCACTGACCGTGGTCTGGGCAAACAGGTCCGGCTCCAGACCATTTTCAATCGCTTCATCCTGATGGCCCTGCGGTTTGCCTTCGCCATTTAAGGCATTAAAGGACACATTGGTTTTGACAAAGCCGGGGAAAATCACCGAAACCTCGACGCCATCTTGCGCCACTTCCGCACGCAAACTGTTGGCCCACATATGAATTGCGGCTTTGGCCGCCGAATAAGAGGCACGGTACTGGGTGCCGAGCAAACCGGCGACACTAGAGACAAAGGCAATCCGTCCCGATTTCTGGGCAATAAAGGTCGGTAACACGGTTTTGGTCAGGAACACCTGCGAGAAATAATCGACTTCCATAATGGCACGTTCTGTCTGCATGGTGGTGTCCTGAATCAGCGCGCGCTGGCTAAGACCGGCATTGTTAATCAGCCAGTCTATCCGGCCTTTGGCCGCTAACACCTGCGCATAAGCATGCCGTACCTGTGATTCATCGGTAATATCGGCACAAACTGACACATGGCGTTCCGGGTTCAGTAAAGTCACGCGCACCTTTTCCAGCTCTTCATAACGGCGTGCGGTCAGAATGACGTCGGCACCTTGCAAGGCACATTCTTTGGCCAAGGCTTTGCCCAATCCGGAAGATGCCCCGGTAATCCACACCACTTTTCCTGTTAAATCCTGCTTGGCCATGAATCTGTCCCTCTATACGTTCATTTGTTGTGATGAATATCAGTGTAACCGCGCTCTGGCTGCGGGTCATTGCCCACAAAGCCCAGAAAATGATTGAAATACTGTTCCGTTATGCGGGTATCAAACTGGGTGCCGAGTTTTTCCAGCCGCTTATAGCCAAGCTGGGTAGTCAGCTGAATCACCCCGGTCAGGGTTTTATCGACCATAAAATTAAACTTCAGCATTTTCTTTGGCTCGCGGACCAGACTGGTCACGCCCTGATCGACAATCTGGGTAAAAGCCCGAAAGGCTGGCTGGATATAGGCACTATTGCCCTGCCGGATTTGTTCGACACAACCCAAGGTTTCTTTAATCAGCACATTATCGACCGGATAGGCCACATAGGCCTGCCCCTCTTTTTCATAGGTTTTCTGTTGCAGATAATTCACCATCGGCACCAGACGGTCATTGCCAAAAAATGACACTGACCACGGCATATATTTTTGCACGGTGTCCATCACCTGCTGCACAATTTTTTCCGATTCACGGTCGGGCGAGCTGCTGGTCCGGGCAATTTCGCCAAACACCTGATCAACAATTTCACAGGAAATATGTGACAGCACCTCGCCTAAAGGCTTGGCCAGACTGTGCGGATTACCCTGGTTAAACTGTTGATGTAACTGCTGAAAACGCTGATAGGTAGCTGGGCTTAATTTTAGTGCGATTGAATAGGTCATTGTTGTTCTCGCTTTTTTCGTCGTTGTTCTGCGAACTTTGCTCATTGTTATTTGCCTACATCATACGACGAGTAAGTGCAGATGCCAATTGCTTAAACAAGCCAATGATTCAGGCTGCCTAAGTCGCCATTTTTTTTGCTACAATAGATGCAATTTTTTATCTACTTTTGATCTGTTCGAACTATGACTGATTCAGCGCAAAATATTGCTACAACTTACGATCCGACCGAAATCGAGAAAAAATGGTACCAAACGTGGGAAGAGCGCGGTTACTTCAAACCGTCTGAAAAAGGCGAGTCTTTCTGTATCATGATTCCGCCACCAAACGTCACTGGTAGCTTGCACATGGGTCATGGTTTTAACAATGCCATCATGGATGCTTTGACTCGTTATAACCGTATGTCAGGCAAAAATACGCTTTGGCAACCGGGTACTGACCACGCAGGTATTGCAACCCAAATGGTTGTCGAGCGTCAGCTCGGTGCGCAAGGTGTGAGCCGTCATGATCTTGGTCGTGAAAAGTTCATCGAAAAAGTATGGGAATGGAAAGAACAATCTGGCGGTAACATTACCCGTCAAATTCGTCGTTTAGGTTCTTCTGTAGACTGGTCACGTGAACGCTTCACCATGGATGAAGGTTTATCCAATGCGGTTAAAGAAGTGTTTGTTAAGCTTCATGAACAAGGTTTGATTTACCGTGGTAAACGCCTTGTAAACTGGGATCCTAAATTACAAACTGCCTTGTCTGACTTAGAAGTTGAGTCTGATAAAGAAGAACAAGGTTCACTGTGGCACTTCAAATACTTCTTTGAAGATAAGTCACTTCGTACCCACGATGGTAAAGATTACATCGTTGTGGCAACCACGCGTCCTGAAACATTGTTAGGTGATACGGCAGTTGCGGTTGCGCTTGATGATGAACGCTATGCTGATTTAGTCGGTAAAAACATCATCCTGCCAATTACAGGTCGTGCGGTTCCAATCGTTAAAGATGAATATGTAGACAAAGCATTCGGTACAGGTTGTGTAAAAATCACGCCTGCGCATGACTTCAATGACTATGAAGTGGGTAAACGCTGCGAATTACCAATCATCAACATCTTCAACAAAAATGCTGAAGTTCTTGCTGAATTTGAATACATCGCAAAAGCAGGCGAACAAATTTCTAAAACCATTCCTGCGCCTGCAGACTATATTGGTTTAGAACGTTTTGAAGCACGTAAGAAATTGGTTGCTCAAGCCGAAGCTGAAGGTTGGTTAGATCAAATTCAACCGTACACATTGAAGCCACCTCGCGGTGACCGTTCAGGCGTGATCGTTGAGCCGTTATTGACAGACCAATGGTATGTGAAGATTGCCCCACTTGCGAAACCTGCGATTGAAGCGGTTCAAGACGGTCGTATCAAGTTCGTGCCTGAGCAGTACAGCAACATGTACATGGCGTGGATGAACAACATTCAAGATTGGTGTATCTCGCGTCAATTATGGTGGGGTCATCGTATTCCTGCTTGGTACGATGCGGAAGGCAATGTTTACGTGGGTCGTAACGAAGATGAAGTTCGTGCGAAACACAACATCCCTGCTGACGTTCAATTGAACCAAGACGAAGACGTACTCGATACTTGGTTCTCTTCTGGTCTTTGGACATTCTCAACTTTAGGTTGGACAGGTGACGAAGCGAAAGACAAAGAAAACTATTTCTTAAATACTTTCCACCCGACTGATGTATTGGTGACAGGTTTTGACATCATCTTCTTCTGGGTTGCTCGTATGATCATGCTTACGATGCACTTCATGAAAAATGAAGATGGCACGCCACAAGTACCATTCAAAACTGTGTATGTACACGGTTTGGTACGTGATGGCGAAGGTCAGAAGATGTCTAAATCTAAGGGTAACGTGCTTGACCCATTAGATTTGATTGACGGTGTTGATCTTGAAACTTTAGTACAAAAACGTACCACAGGTTTGATGAATCCGAAACAAGCAGCGAAGATTGAAAAATCGACCCGTAAAGAATTCCCTGAAGGGATTCAGTCTTACGGTACAGATGCGGTTCGTTTCACCTTCTGTGCGCTTGCCAACACCGGTCGTGACATCAAGTTCGACATGAAGCGTGTTGAAGGTTACCGTAACTTCGCCAACAAAATCTGGAACGCAACCCGTTTCGTAATGATGAACTGCGAAGATCAAGTAATTGGTCAAGACGTTCGTCAAGACCTTTGGGAATTGCCTGAGCAGTGGATTGTCAGCCGTCTACAAAAAGCGGAAGCTGCGGTTCAACAAGCCTTTGCGACCTATCGTTTAGACTTGGCTGCACAAGCGATTTACGAGTTCATTTGGAATGAATACTGTGACTGGTATGTCGAGCTGACGAAACCGGTTCTGAATGACGAAAACGTATCGGTTGAACGTAAAGCTGAAGTGCGTCGTGTGCTTCTTTCTGTAATGGAAGCCTCTTTACGTTTGGCACATCCGTTGATGCCTTACTTAACAGAAGAAATCTGGCAAACACTTGCGCCGAAACTCAACATTTCTGGCGAAACGATTATGCTCGCACAGTACCCTGTTGCTGACCAAGCATTAGTAAACGAACAAGCTGAAGCAGATATGCAATGGCTGCAAGGTTTGATTGGTGCGGTACGTAACATCCGTGGTGAGATGGGTCTAGGTAATGCTCGCTTGTTGCCTGTTCTGCTTCAAAACACTACTGATGCAGAAAAAGCACAAATCGCTCGTATTGAACCGTTGTTTAAAGCATTGGCAAAAGTTGAAAGCATTACTTTCCTTGCAGATGCTGAACAACCGCCATTGTCTTCTTCATCTGTAGTCGGTCATGTGTCTGTATTCGTTCCAATGAAGGGCTTAATTGACCCTAAAGCGGAATTGGGTCGTCTACAAAAAGACTTAGACAAGGTTCAAAAACAGCATGACCAAATTGCCACTAAACTTGCGAATGAAGGTTTTGTGGCGAAAGCACCTGCTGCTGTGGTTGAAGGTGAGAAATTGAAACTTGCTGAGTTTGCTGATCAATTAGCGAAGATTAAAGCGAATATGGAGCAAATTGCGGCGCTTTAATGTGTTGTTAATTCAACCAATTTCGTAGTATAAAGGGCTGATTATTCAGCCCTTTATTTTATAATCTTTATTGCATTAAACACTAAAGACTATAAAATAGCCTCTCTAAAAAAATGCAATCTAATAAAGAGGCGTATGAATTCAGAATTCTTAAAAACAGTTCAAAAATTTTTAGGAATTATTAGCTTTATTACAGCAATAATTTTAATTGGACTTTATTTCTTTTTCTCATATCTTCTGAGTTCTGATCCTTTTTCATGGTCAAAAACTTTTTACTCATTAGGAAAAGATGTATCGAATGCATTGATTCCAACTTTAATAATTCTATCTGTTTCATTATTACTCTTAAAATCATTAACAGATTTCTTCGAAAATCAACGTGATGAAAAATTGATTGATGATATTGCTCGAAGAACACTAGATGAAGTAAAACCGTATTTTAATAATGATTGGAAAACTCAAGATTTTTTTAAGAATAAAAATTGGAAACTTCTATTTCAAAATCATAAAAAAGTTACCATTGTGACCCATTATTTTGATTCATGGATATCTAGTCATTCAAAGACATTAGAAGCTTTTTTAAAAAAAGGAGGTGAATTAGAATTTATCCTTCCTGATGAAAACAATAATGAACATCTTAAAATTATAGCTAGCCGTTTCAATAAGTCTCCTATGGATATAAAAACTAAGATTAATAACTGTAAAACAAAATTGGATGGCATCCATAAAAAAGTGAATAAGAAGGGAACGATAAAAATCATCCACAGTACCAAATTCCATTGGAACTTCTTTATGCTTTTTGATGAAAAATTACTCATCATTTCCCCATATGAAGGAAATGTTGATGTATCAAGTGACTCGCCTGCTTTAGAGTTTTCTTTATCTAAGAATGATCAAGTTAAAATTTGGATTTTAAAAGAGATTGAGAGTTTACGATCTTAGAAACCCTCATCCCCCGCCTTCTCCCAAAGGGAGAAGGAGCATCATTTGATTTTATGTTTGCACGGATTTAGTAATGAATATTTCCCTCTCCTTTTAGGAGAGGGTTAGGGAGAGGTATTTTTTAATTCACAACACTTTTGCCACAAATCCTCCAACACTATCTCAGTTCGCCCCAACACATCATGATTCCAATACCGAACCACAGTTAAACCCAACGCCTCTAAAAAATTCGTTCGTACAGCATCATATTCCACAGCATCATCTGTTCCATGCTGACTACCATCCAACTCAATCACTAAACCAATTTCATGGCAGTAAAAATCCACAATATAGGGTTGGATCACATGCTGACGACGAAATTTAAGGTTCATACAACGCTTGGCGCGTAAAACTTGCCACATCAGATGTTCTGCATCGGTGGCGGTGTGACGCATGGATTTGGCGAAGGCGAATAATCAGCGGGTTAAAGTGCATAAAAAAGCATCGTCAAAATGACGATGCTCTGAATGACAATCAATGCTAAAAATTACTCAAATGACCAACTAAATGCTCTGCTTTTCAGTAAAATTTTTAAGTAATCAAAATCCTTATAATCATTTAAACGCTTTTCATCTCTTAACAGTTTTGCTTGAATATCTGCTAAATCGCGTTGATATTTTTTTATCAAATCAACAGGTTTAAAACGCTGTTTGTAAAAACCAGAGCCGATCCAATCAAATGAATAAATAATATCATCTATTTCAAATTGTAATTTCTCTACTTGCTCTTCCAACAATAAATTATAAGATTTCAAATGCTCATTCGCGATTTTTGTTGCCTGTTCCTGATCACCTTGCGCTGTAAAAACACGCAATTTCAAAAGAGTAAGCAAATCTTTTTCCTCTAATGCAGCATTTGCTTGCTGTAATAATTCGGTTTTTTCAATGCGCTTTTGTTCATCTTGCTCTCGATCAGGGTGAATTAAGGCAGCAATTTTTGAATAAATGCTTTTTAGAGATTGCCCTGCCATTTTTTTCGCTTCTTCAAGCTGTGTTTGCTTCTTTAAAATTTTCTTTTTTTCCTTTTCAGCAAACTTTTGATATTCATCACGCTCATCTTCATTAAGCTGATTTTGAATAAAATTTGCTTCTTCTCGATCTAATTTATCTTTTACTTTTTCCATAAACGCGTCGAGATTATTGAGATCCAAATCAAAGTCAAGCCAAGCTACGGGTACCCCGATTTGGTCTGCTATCATTTCTTTTATGGCTTGTTTTTGCATCATTTCATCAGCATCATGCGCTTGATGCGAATGATCATTTACATGAGAGCTGACTTCTTCAGCATCAGCACTTTCTTCTATCAGCTCATAATGTTGAGCAATGATAAGCGTCAACTCATGTTGTTGTTCAGAAAGATTCGGATTATTAAGCAGCTGACTCGCTAAAATTGAAATTTTTTCATCTAAACGCACTAAATATGTTTTTGCGATTTTATGCGTATTTTTATATTGCCAAAGCGTCTCTAATTGAGCGAACAAAACGTGGTGCCACTGACGATATAAAGGTAATAGCTCATCTCTTGCATCCTCTTGAACTTGTTTTTGCGCTTGTTGCCAGTCCGCCAATACCATTTGTAATTGCTCAATTTTCTTAAGCAATCGATTAAACTTTTTTTGTTGTGCCGATAATTTTTCACTCGTTTGATAAATGCTTAAATCTAAATTGCTCATTCACTGACTTCAACGCTAATCTCAATTTCTGTAATATTTTAGCATAATGAATAGCATACAAACTTTTTGCTTAGTTCAAAAAAACTATATTCTTTACAAAACCCCATGCTCCAACAACATCCCTAGCCCACTCTCTTTCCCCATAAAACTCAGCCGTTGCTTCTCCGCTTTTAACTGATGCTTCACGTTCGACACATCCGCATCAATCTGTTTATACAACTGCTCAATATTGAGCTGCCCTTTGGACTTTTGCACCGCAATTTTGGCTTTATTTGACCATACAAGCGAGTTAATCAATTCCTGCATCTGCTGTTTTAAGGACTGGCTTTGTGCTTCTAACGCCTGTTGGTAAAACTTGAATTGTTCTGTGCTTAAACCTTTGTGTGAACCGTTTTTACTTTGCTCAACTTCAAGCTGAAGTTTCAGTAAAAAGAATAAATCTTCCTGTTCGTATGCTTCATTGGCACGTTGTAAAAGCTCGGTCTTTTCCTCTTTTTTAGCTTCATCGGGCTCACGATCAGGGTGAATGATGGAAGCAATCTTGAGATACACAGTTTTGAGTGATTGATTCACCATCTTTTCAGCTTGCGCTTGTTTTTCTTGCTGACGTTTTAACTTGGCTTGCTCACGTGCTTGTTGGTATTGATCATTATTCCAATCTTCAAATACATCATCGGCTTGGACTGTTTCAGTTTCAGGCTCATCAAAAGTGTCTATATTTTTCTTCTTGTTTTTTTTCTTGCTGTATTCATCTGCCTGCTGATAATAGACATGCATTTTTTCCACTTCATCTAACTGCTTTTGACTCAGCAAATGTGAACCTTGTAGTAACCGTGCTAAAGTTTGGATTTTATCTTCCACCAATGCTGTATTTGATTTCGTGAAACTATAACTACTTAGACCATTCCAAAGTGTCTTCATCTGTTCATACAAAGTGCTATATAACTCACGATACGCAGGCATCAGCGCCTTTTGACTATAGGCACGAATGTCATCTTGGGCATGTTGCCATGCAAGCAATAACTGTTTCTGCTGTTCAATCTCATCAATTAAACGATTCAGCTTCTGATGCTGTGGTGAGACTTCAAGCACCATGTTTGGCATGGTTTTCAGCGCAAAAGGCATAGGGAAGATAAAAGCAAAAGAGAAATTATACCTGATTTATGTGAAAGTATTTTTTGACTCATCTCAGTAAAACTGAAGCAAAGCAAAATCCTGAGCAAATAAGCCTTAACATTACATGGCTTCAGATCAGGTAATTTTTTGAATTAACCAAGTCACTCAAATCATTGCAGTTCATTACGCAACTATAAACATTCAGCCGCCGCAATTCATGCATAGTATCAACAAAGACCAACAGATTATAAAAAGGACATTCACATGGATTGGGCCAGTATTTTTATTCATGACACCACTTGGGCTTTTGCTGCTGAAATTAGCGTGCGTGCCATCCTCATGTTCAGCATGATCATTATCTTTTTACGTCTGACTGGAAAACGTGGTGTGCGCCAGCTGTCAATTTTTGAACTGGCGATTATTCTATCGCTGGGTTCAATTGCCGGCGACCCGATGTTCACCGAAGATCTGCCGCTGATTCAGGCCCTGCTAATCATGAGCATCGTGATTTTCCTGTATCGTCTGGTGACCTGGTTAATGATGAAATACCAGCCCTTTGAAGATCTGCTGGAAGGCAAGTCGCTGTATATTGTCGAAGATGGCGAGCTGGTCTTAGAAAAGATTAAACGCGGTAAAATGTCGCACGATGAATTCTTTGCCGAAATGCGCCAGCAAGGGGTCGAACATCTGGGACAGGTACGAGTCGGTTTACTCGAAAATGATGGCAAGTTTAGCATCCTGTTTTTTTCCAATGATCAGGTGCGTTACGGTTTGCCCCTGTTTCCCAAAGCCTGTCAGGAAATTACCGAAGTCAAACCGCATACCCATTACGCCTGCGTATACTGTGGCTATACCGATTTTTTGCAAAGTGCCGAGCAGATCTGCCCGCGTTGTGACAGCTGTCACTGGACTGAAGCCATCAATACCCTGCGGGTAGATTAATCGCGTGATTTAAATCTCTGTGCCGGTTCATCTACCTTCGCCTAACTTTTTATCTCAACTTTGGTCATATCTTGGTCTTTAATGGCCCAAGACTGGCACAGTTCCTGCTGTATTTTATTCATGCTTTTTGCTGCTATTTATCTAAAAAGTGGTTATTTCATAACGATTTATCATTAACAAAACGGTTAAAAATTTCGCTTGAGCAATGCTGGAAATCTCGCTTAAGATGAAGCTATGCCGTTGTGCAGAGATAATTAAAACAATCTCATTTGCTTCATTACCTGATAAATCAGTTCCAGGATTGGAATTGCCATGAATAACAGCAAATGACCAATAATCAATACAAAAGGAGTTTTGTACATGACCTCTAAACACACCCTCACCTCCCTGTTTTGTGCCAGCGCATTCATGCTTGGCCTCAGTGCTTGTAGTGACAATAAAGCTCCAGCTGATGCCAATAGCAACACCAATGCCGCTGCCTCGAGTTCGGGCACCTTAGAGAAAATCAAAAAGTCCGGCACCATTGTGCTGGGTTATCGTGACTCATCCATTCCCTTCTCCTATATTGCCGATACGCCAAATCAGCCGGTCGGTTATGCGCATGACCTGCAACTGAAAGTGGTGGAAGCGCTAAAACAGAAACTGGAGATGCCAGATCTGAAAATCCGCTATAACCTGGTTACCAGCCAGAACCGGATTCCACTGGTCTCTAACGGGACGGTCGATTTAGAGTGTGGCTCGACCACCAACAATCAGGAACGCCAGCAGCAAGTGGCTTTCTCGGTCGGTTTCTTCCAGGTGGGTTCACGTTTACTTACGGCCAAAGATTCCGGTATTCAGGATTTTGCTGACTTAAAAGGCAAAAAACTGGTCACCACCGCCGGTACCACTTCTGAACGTTATATCCGCCAGCATGAAAAAGAACTCGGTATTGGCGAAATTATTTCAGCCAAAGACCATGCCGAATCCTTCTTGATGCTACAAAGTGGCCGCGCCGCTGCCTTTATGATGGATGATATTCTGCTGGCCGGTGAAAAATCCAAAGCCACCGATCCAGACAAATGGGTGATTGTCGGTACGGCGCCAATTCAGGAAATTTACGGGTGTATGCTGCGTAAAGGCGATACTGAATTTAAACAGGTGGTGGATGATGCCATTAAAGCCACCTATAGCTCGGGTGAAATCAACCAGATGTATAACAAATGGTTCCAGCAGCCAATTCCACCGAAGAACATCAACCTGAACTTTGAAATGTCCGATCAGCTGAAAGACCTGATTGCCAATCCGCACGATCGTGATCAGTAACACTCCAACATAAACCGGCTCAGGTAAACACGGATGCTTTACCTGAGTTTTTGAGGAGGACGTATGAATTATAGTTGGAACTGGGGTGTCCTGTTTCAGTCTACCGGCATTGGCGACAGTACCTATCTGCACTGGATTCTCGCCGGTCTGGGCTGGCTGCTGGTGATTGCCATTGTGGCCTGGAGTATTGCCATGCTACTGGGCAGCATTTTGGGGATTATGCGAACCCTGCCCAGCAAAACCGCCCGCACGATTGGCACCGCCTATGTCACCATTTTTCGTAATGTACCGCTGCTGATCCAGCTGTTTATCTGGTTCTATGTGGTGCCCAATTTCCTGCCAGCGCCCATCAAAAGCTGGTGGATGAATGATCTAGGCGCGCATACTTCAGCGCTGATTTCAGCCAGTATTGGACTGGGACTGTTTACCGCGGCGCGGGTCTGTGAACAGGTGCGCACCGGTATTGAAGCCCTGCCACGCGGACAGATCAATGCCGGTTATGCCATGGGTTTTAGTACCGCGCAGTTATATCGCTATGTAATTTTACCGCAGTCATTTCGCACTATTTTGCCGCCGTTAAGCTCGGAGCTGACCAACTGCGTTAAAAACACCTCGGTCGCCTCTCTGGTCGGGGTGGCGGAAATTATCTCGCAAATGAAAACCATCAGTGAGTACACGCAAAACACCATTGAAATTTATACCATTGTCACCGTTATTTTTATTGTGATTAATATTTGCCTCATTCAGGGCATGAACCTGCTGGAAAAACGTTTACGTGTTCCCGGCCTGATTGCAGGAGAAAAATAATGGAATGGCTCACTGCATTTTTAAATGATTTACAACTGTCCGGGCCAGCGCTATGGCATGGTTTTACCATTACCTTAAAAGTGCTGGTCATGGCGACCATTGGCGGTATTCTAATTGGCACCCTGCTGGCGTTAATGCGCCTGTCTTCTATTCGCGTACTGAATCTGTTTGCACAAGGCTATGTCAATCTGTTCCGCTCGATTCCCTTGCTGCTGGTGCTAATGTGGTTCTATTTTGCGGTACCATTTTTCTACACCGCCCTCACCGGGAATTACCTGACCATTGATACTGCACTGGTGTCGAGTATCGTGGCCTTTATGCTATTTGAGGCGGCCTACTTTTCTGAAATTGTCCGTGCCGGGATTCAGTCCATTCCCAAAGGCCAGACTGCGGCTGCCTATGCGCTGGGCATGACTTATGGCCAGTCGATGCGGCTGATTATCTTACCGCAGGCCTTTCGCAAAATGACCCCGCTGCTGTTACAGCAGACCATCATCCTGTTTCAGGACTCCACCATGGTTTATGCCATTGGCCTGCTGGATTTCTTCCGCACCAATTATGTCCGCGGCGATTTAATGGCGCTGCTGACCCAATATATTCTATTTGCCGGGCTGGTGTATTTTAGCGTGAGTTTAATCGCCACCTATGCAGTGAAAAAACTACAAAGGAGGCTGACGGTATGACCGAACCCAAGATTATGATTGACCTCCAGAATGTCAGCAAATGGTATAAGGATTTTCAGGTCCTGACCGATTGCAGCACCCAGATTCGTCAGGGAGAAGTGGTGGTGGTGTGTGGACCATCGGGTTCGGGAAAATCGACCTTGATTAAAACCGTAAATGGTCTGGAACCGTTTCAAAAAGGCCAGATTCTGGTTGATGGGATTTCAATTAGCGATCCGAAAACCAATCTGAACAAACTGCGCAGCCGTGTTGGCATGGTGTTCCAGCATTTCGAGCTGTTTCCGCATTTAAGCATTACCGAAAACCTGACCATCGCCCAGGTCAAGGTACTGGGCCGCTCGGAAGCTGAAGCCAAACAGAAAGGGCTGGCCTATCTGGATCGGGTTGGTTTAAGTTCGCAGGCCAACAAATTTCCGGCGCAACTCTCTGGTGGGCAGCAGCAGCGGGTTGCCATTGCCCGGGCCTTAAGTATGGACCCGATTGCCATGCTGTTTGATGAACCAACCTCGGCGCTGGACCCGGAAATGATTACCGAAGTACTGGACGTGATGGTCGAGCTGGCGCGTGAAGGCATGACCATGATGTGTGTGACTCATGAAATGGGCTTTGCCCGTCAAGTCGCCAACCGGGTGATTTTTATGGATCAGGGCAAGATTGTCGAAGACTGCACCAAAGATGAATTCTTTAATACCCAGCGCGGTGAACGTGCCCAGCAGTTCCTGGATAAAATCCTGCATTAATCCATACGAACACCCTAAATTAAGAAGCAGATCAAACGATCTGCTTTTTTTCATATTCGATTACTCCAGCACCAGACGTGCATTGGTCGGCTGTACCGGCCGGTTATTCGGATGTTCCATCAGCTGTGAAAAAGCCTGAATCTGCTGTCTCGAGGCCTGCTGAATCTGTTTGAAGACAATCCAGCGCACGCCTTCGGTACACGGCGGCGTGGTTAAAGAGCCGTTAAAACGATAATAATCCCGTTGCTCCGGTAAAAATGCCGCGGCTACATCCTGATGGTTTAAAATAATGGCCTCACCGGGTTGCTGCGGTAACTCCTGCCACAGCTGTTTCAGCTTCGGATTTTCCTGACCTTCCTGAAACATAATTGCCAGCACCGCCAGCTCACCCGCAGGTGTGGCATGTACCAGATGCATCTCCATCGCAAAACTTTGCCCCTGAATGGTGTTTTCACTTGGACTATGCAAATGGAACTGCTTGAGTTCAAAGATTTTCTGGTCCAGTTCTAAATGGCTACCCTGCTCAAAATTGACCTGAACCGTGCGCTGGTTATTCACAATGGTTTTGGCCTTGGCCGCATAGTTCAGTTTTAACGGCGGCAACTGCGCCGGTGTGGTCTGGGCAATATTAATGGGCGCCTGATTCATGCCAGCGCAGGCCTGATATTCCTGTTTTAACTGGCTCCATTTATCCGGCGCAGTCTGTGCCGCATAGCTCCAGTCAAAATGACTGCCCTCGGCAGCAAAAGCCATATTCATACTCAAAAGTGCAGTCGCTGCAAAAATACTCCGTTTCATTCTTCAACCTTGAAAACACATCATCAAAAGAGCCTTGATCATCCGTAACCTGCGCCGGCAGGACAAAACCAAATCTTCCAACTGTTTATTGCTTTTGTATCTGATTGGAGCGGTTTTTGAGCGTTATAATTCAGCCTGATGGCCTGATAATGACTTGTCCGGTGCATCGACTTATCAAGTTGTACTGATCAATCACGACGTTGCCGCCCAAACCCACCTTGGTTTCCAGTTCGATGGTGATGCTTTTTTATAAGTCCGGTACTAACAGTTTTCTGGCTGCTGGATCAGCGACTTATAAAACTGATGACGCTTTGCTTAAATCAACCGGCAACAACATGAGGTATTGAAGAAGTAGATCAGCGATTCTGCTGGCGCTGGCCGATTTTTTAGCTCAGCTTTAGCATGGAATTTTCGCGGTCTTACTAGGTATGTTAAGTTTTCTACCGGGATGGATTGGCCTCGAATTTTAGCTGCACCAGCATGAAGCATGATTGACGTTGTGATTTAGCCAACGCCACTTGTCATTGACGAGTTGATCACAGGATTCATCACTAAAAATGGAATATCTAAACCAAACCAGCTGATGAGTATCTTGCTTATTCAAAAGTCAGTCTTTCTGATCAGGAGCATCGATCTATGAGTTGATTGAACAGGAATTCGACAGTCAGCACGTCAGCGCCTGCATCTGTCTTAAATATGTCATAAACAGCCACTACACTGCTTGTCATCGGGATCGCACACCACTCCCTGCCCATATTCAGGGTCAATTCCAAGAAAGTGCCCTCCTCACTGTATAACATCAGCACAGCCACTATTCATTCAGCAAACGGCTGTGGGTCAAGGTGGAAGGCCATTATTTTTAATAAACCAGTTACGACTCCAGCGATTCCCTCCAGGATCGCTTTTTTTCTTTTTTAAGGGTTTATTTGTGCTGAACCGCCTCATCTTTGGGCAGGCTTCTGGCCCAGACCAGAATCGGAAGCAGACACAGCAGCGCAATCCCGCTAATCATCATTAAATAGCGTGCATAACCAAGCTGATCGCCCAGTATGCCGCTGAGGCTATACAGCCCACCACTGACGGTAGCCATCAGCGCCACCTGAAAAGTAAAATCGGTACCGGCCAGCTGTTTGCGGCTATAGTGCATCACCAAAGTGAGCATCACCACCAGCAGCATCGCCGAAATACCATCTTCCAGCGCATTAATCAGATAAATCAGCCACAGCGCTACCGCCTGCTGCTGTTCATACTGATAGGCCAGCCAGCTATAGGCAGTTAAAGCCAGCACTTTCAACACTGAAAACAGCACTAAAGCCTGAGCACGTGACATCACCCGGAGCAATAAGCCGGCCACACCTGCACCCAGTAACGCCGCAAACGCCCCTAGCATGGTCACATAAATACCAATCTGGGAAAAACTTAAGCCCAAATCGACCATTAACGGTTTGAGTAATGGACCAGACAGACCATCGGCAATTTTAAAACTGAGCAGCACCCATAACCACAGTGCCAAGCTGCGGCTCTGGCGAAAATAACCCAGATACTGGCGCACGACCTGCCAGGAAAAAGGCGTGGTCTTCTGCGCTGTTTTGGCTGAATGTTGCGGTTCTCGATACAGTAAAATTGGCAAGGTATTTAAAAATACCAGCAGTGCCAGCATCAGAAACGTGGCCTGCCAGTGCAGCCAGTCCAAAGCCCAGAGCATGGCGCCCCCACCAACAATAAAGCCCAGCCGTGAACCAATCACCTGAAAGGTATTGCCCCAGTGCTGCTGCTGGCCAGTTAAAATATTCACCGCCAGTCCATCGGTGGCGATATCCTGCGTGGCCCCAACCAGATTCATCAGCAACAGCCCGAAAAAAAAGCCAAACAAATACAGCGGTTCATTCAGGGCCTGAATCGGGATAAATGACAGCCCGATTAACACCACGACACTCAGCAACTGAGTCGGAATAATCCAGGAACGGTAATGGCCCTGAGCGCTGCGGCCAAAGCGATCCACCCACGGCGCCCAGAAAATTTTAATCGACCAGGGCAACATTAACAGGCCAAAACCGCCAATATGCGCCAGCGATACCCCTTGCGCCCTTAAGATCACCGGCAAGGCATGGGTCATAAAGCCCACCGGCAGACCTTGCGCCCAATACAGGGAAAACAGCAACAGATAAAGATTCGGCATAGCAGCGGACATTCCTTTTTATTTCAGGCCAAGCGGATGGCTCCAGGCAAAACTGCTCAAACAAAAGCGTATTTTTGCTCTGCTTCCCCATTGAATAAAGTCGCAATATTTTGTAAAACTTGGCTGAGTTTCAGTAGGATAATACATAAAAACAATGACCAAGCAATTTCCTGTTTTACCTGATCAAGTACCTGGCCGCGGCAGCGCCCTGAGTCGAGGCTTTTTTAAATCGCTCTTTTTGGCCCAAGGCTGGCAGCTGAAAGGCGAATTTCCCAACCTTCCCAAAGCGGTGGCAATTATATCCCCGCATACCTCCAATATTGATGCCTGGCATGGCTTCGCTGCTTTGCTCGGACTGGGGCTAAAAGTCACCATTTTTGGCAAACATACCCTGTTTAATACACCGTTAAAACCGCTGCTGGAGTGGATTGGGGTGGTGCCGGTAATTCGCCATGCGCCGCAGGGCCATACCCAGCAGATTATTGAAATTATCCGGCAACGTGAACAGATCTGGGTCGGCATGGCGCCGGAAGGCACGCGCAAACAGGCCGAGCAGATTCGCAGCGGTTTTTATCATATTGCCTATGGCGCACAAATTCCGATTGTGATGTTCTCTTTTGATTATGCGCATAAGACCATTCATATTCTTGGTGTGTTTCATCCGACCGGGCATTATGAACAGGATTTAGACGCGATTTATCAGCATTATGAAGGCAAGTTTTCTGCCAAAAATCCGCACTGGCTGGCCAAGCCGTTACAAAAACGCTGGCCCAAAGACTAGCCAAAACCGTATTTTTTTGCTGAGATGTGCGCATATTTTGTTGAATTAATCTCCTATCGAATCATGAAATTACTGCAATTTTCGACAGCCGGCCTGTTATTGCTGGCACTTTCCGGCTGTGATCGGGCGGTACAAACCCCAGTGACTCCAACGCCTATTCAGGCGCGTGAACCGGTGGTGGCCATTGCCTTAGGGGGTGGCGGTGCCAAAGGTTTTGCCCATATTGGCGTACTGAAAGTTTTAGAATCACACGGCATTAAACCGAAAATTGTAACCGGCACCAGTGCCGGCAGTTTTGTCGGCAGTCTGTATGCCAGTGGTAAATCACCGTATCAGTTACAGCAACTGGCCCTAAACTTTAAAGAATCTGATATTCGCGACTTAACCCTGAACCGTCAGGGCTTTGTGCTGGGCCAGAAACTGCAGGACTATGTCAATCAGCAGGTCGGTAACAAAGCCATCCAGCAGTTCCCGATTCGTTTTGCTGCAGTCGCTACCCGTCTGGACAATGGCCGTAAAGCCGACTTTATTAAAGGCAATGCCGGTCAGGCGGTACGTGCCTCCTGCAGTATTCCAAATGTGTTTGTGCCGGCGACTATTGCTGGCACCAAATATGTCGATGGCGGCCTGGTCAGCCCGATTCCGGTCAAAACTGCCAAAGATATGGGCGCCGATCTGGTCATTGCGGTGGATATTTCCGCGCGTCCAACCGGTAATACGCCCATGAATATGTGGGGCCTGCTCGATCAGACCATCAACATTATGGGCCAGCAGAGTATTCATGAAGAACTGCGCCAGGCCAATGTGGTGATTCAGCCTAAAGTTGGTCATATTGGCACACTGGATTTAAAAGCCAGCAACCAGACCATTTTAGAAGGTGAAAAAGCTGCCCAGCTGAAAATCCGCGCCATTGAAAAAGCCATCAGCGACTTTAAAAAATCTCCAGCCGCTTTGGCGCCACCACCTAAAGCCAAATTTTAACATCGGGGATTTTTTCATATCCAAGTCGGTTGTCATCTGCTACATTGAACAGCATACAGATTGATCTATATCAATGATTCTTTTTACAATCATTCGCGACGAGTCGATGTATGGAATTTGTTCTTGAACCTTGGCACTGGTTTGTTTTAGGCATTTTGCTGATTCTTTCCGAGCTGCTGCTGCCGGCTTTTGCTGCGCTCTGGTTTGGCGTGGGCGCGCTGATGGTGGGCGTTTTATATCTGCTGTTCCCGATGATGGGCACCACCACGCAGCTGGTGATGTGGATCATTTTATCGGTGCTGTGTACCCTGCTCTGGTTTAAATTTATTAAACCGCTGTCGATTGATAAAACCAAAGCCGGCCTGTCACGGGAAGCCACCATCGGCCAGATTGGTATGGTCATCCAGACCAATCTGGAGCATGACGAAGTGAAAGTCCGTTTTCCGATGCCGGTGCTCGGTTCTGATGAATGGAACTGCCGCACTCTAAGTCCGGTGCAGGTCGGTGATCGTGTGCGTGTGGTCGATATTCTTGGCAATGATCTGGTTGTGCAGTTGCATAGCCTGCAGAATGACAACGAAAAACAGTGAGTAATATAAAATGAATGCTGGCTCCATTATTGTTTTAGCCCTGCTGGCCTTTGTGGCCATCACCATTTTTAAAGGGGTGCGTATTGTTCCACAAGGCTATAAATGGATTGTGCAACGTTTGGGTAAATACCACACTACCCTAAGTCCGGGTCTGAACTTCGTAATTCCCTATGTCGATGAAGTGGCCTATAAAGTCACCACCAAAGACATTGTACTGGACATTCCATCTCAGGAAGTCATCAGCCGCGATAACGCCGTTCTGCTCATGAACGCGGTGGCCTACATTAACCTGACCACGCCAGAAAAAGCGGTGTACGGGATTGAAAACTATTCTTGGGCCATTCAGAACCTGGTACAAACCTCGTTGCGTTCTATTGTCGGTGAAATGGATCTGGATGATGCGCTGTCCTCACGTGACCATATTAAGGCACGTTTAAAAGCCTCGATTTCAGATGATATTGCGGACTGGGGTATTACCCTTAAAACCGTTGAAATTCAAGATATTAAACCATCCAACACAATGCAGTCAGCAATGGAAGAACAGGCGGCAGCAGAACGTCAGCGTCGTGCCACCGTAACCAAAGCCGATGGTGAAAAACAGGCAGCCATTCTGGAAGCCGAAGGCCGTCTTGAAGCTTCACGCCGTGATGCCGAAGCACAAGTGGTGCTGGCCGAAGCTTCGCAACGTGCTATTGAAATGGTCACGACAGCAGTCGGCGATAAAGAAATTCCGGTGGCCTATCTGCTTGGTGAACAATATGTGAAAGCCATGCAGGATATGTCGAAGTCGCCAAATGCCAAGACGGTGGTATTACCGGCCGATATTCTGAATACCATTCGTGGGGTCATGGGCCGACAAAACTAAGCACCTTTTTAGCCAAAAATAGACAGCCTGGATGCTGTCTATTTTTATTGCCTGAAAGAAAAATCAGTATTTCATGCAAAATTATGGTTAAATTTCGCCTTCATTTTTTGAATCTTTCAGGACTTGTGAGTATCCATCAAGAATTTGCATGGAACGCATTGAGGCCATAAGTCCTTTACTGTCCAACATACTATATGGATACCGTATGAGCTCCCTAAATCCGACCTTAATCACCTTTCTGTTTTATATTGTCGCCATGATCGCGATTGGTCTGATGGCCTATCGCGCAACCACCAACTTTTCAGACTATATTCTGGGTGGCCGCCGTTTAGGCAGCTTTGTCACGGCCCTGTCTGCTGGCGCATCGGATATGAGTGGCTGGTTATTGATGGGTTTACCGGGAGCAATTTATCTGTCCGGTTTATCTGAGGTGTGGATTGCCATTGGTCTGATTATTGGTGCCTGGCTGAACTGGTTACTGGTTGCGGGCCGCTTACGGGTACATACCGAAGTGCAGCACAATGCCCTGACCTTACCGGATTATTTCTCCAATCGCTTTAATGACCAGAAAAAAGTGCTGCGTATTGTATCCGCCTTTGTGATTCTGATTTTCTTTGCGATTTACTGTGCCTCTGGCATGGTGGCCGGTGCGCGCTTGTTCGAAAGTATGTTTGAAATGTCGTATAGCACGGCCTTATGGATCAGTGCCATTGCCACCATCAGCTATGTTTTTATTGGCGGCTTCTTGGCGGTGTCCTGGACAGACACCATTCAGGCTGGCCTGATGATCTTTGCCTTAATCCTGACGCCTATTGTCACCCTGCTGACCTTTTCTGATTTATCTCAAGTGACGCTGGCACTGGAAGCTGCGCGTCCGCAAGCCATGAATCTGGTCGGTGATTTAAGTATTGTTGCGATTATCTCGTTACTGGCCTGGGGCCTGGGTTATTTCGGTCAGCCGCACATTCTGGTGCGCTTTATGGCGGCAGATTCGGTGAAGTCAATTCCAAATGCACGCCGTATTGGCATGACCTGGATGATCCTGTGTTTAGGTGGTGCGGTGGCGGCCGGTTTCTTTGGTATTGCCTACTTCCAGCAACATCCGGAACTGGCCGGGGTGGTGAATGCCAACCCTGAAACCGTGTTTATGGAGCTGACCAAAATC
Organism: Acinetobacter sp. YH12112; assembly: GCF_013418945.1. NCBI lineage: Bacteria > Pseudomonadati > Pseudomonadota > Gammaproteobacteria > Moraxellales > Moraxellaceae > Acinetobacter > Acinetobacter sp. YH12112. The sequence goes on from NZ_VPBA01000008.1 coordinate 51,148, forward strand.
CTGTTTAACCCGTGGGTGGCTGGTATTGTACTGGCGGCAATTCTGGCTGCGGTGATGAGTACCCTAAGCTGTCAGCTGCTGGTGTGTTCAAGTACTCTGACTGAAGACTTTTATAAATCGTTCCTGCGAAAATCTGCCTCACAAAAAGAGCTGGTCTGGGTTGGCCGTTTAATGGTATTACTGATTGCCCTGCTGGCAATATGGATGGCCGGTAATCCTGAGTCGAAAGTGCTGGGCCTGGTGGCTTATGCATGGGCTGGTTTTGGTGCCGCCTTTGGTCCACTGATTATTTTGTCTTTATTCTGGAAACGCATGACTTTAAATGGCGCACTCGCCGGCATGATCGTGGGTGCGGTGATGGTGATTCTCTGGAAAAATGTCTGGGGCGATACCGGTATCTATGAAATTATTCCGGGCTTTGTCTGCTCGTTCATTGCCATTATTGTGGTGAGCTTGCTGGGCAAAGCGCCAAGCAGCAGCATTACTGAGCGTTTTGATGAAGCAGACCGCTTGTACAAACAACAGACTCAATAATTGCTCCATGCAAAAACAAAATAGCCAGTGACATCACTGGCTATTTTTTTAGCAACTTAATTGATCAATTCAAAGACTGGACAGTAAGAGAGTACGCGGACCATTTTGGATGGTGACAATGGCTGATAACCTCTGCCCCAACCATCCCACCAAAGAACAGCAAACGCCCCTTGCTGCTGTTCTTTAGCTGAATCTTTGAAGCAGCGTTTAAGATTCCAGCCCTTCTTTATTGCCCTGCTTTTTACGCGACTTGCTAAAGCGCTGCGCCGGCCAGGACATAATAAAACGTGCACCGCCCAAAGTGGTGCTCTGATCCACCTCAATCTTGCCGCCAAACCAGTAGGCAATCCGGCTAACAATCGACAGGCCCAGACCATACCCCCCAGAAGCACGGGTCCGGCTGTCATCTAAACGGGCAAAGGCTTCAAATACGCGGCTCCGGTCTTCTTCAGGAATGCCCGGCCCATCATCTTCCACACAGACATAAGCCACGCCTTGTGCAGTCACGCCACCACTGACCAGTACCTTGTGGTCACAATAACGCACCGCATTCCCGACCAAGTTCTGCACCACGCGGTGTAAATAACGGCGCTCGGCATCAACTTCCAGACTGGTCGACATGGTTTGCAGCTGAATGTCCTTACCGGTTTTCAGTGCGTCGGTTTCATTGACCACCTGATCCAATACATCAAACAGCACCACTTTTTCAATTTCTAACGATGGCATGCCCTGCTCCAGTTTGGCATAGGTCATGATCTCGTCAATCAGGGTATTCAGCGCTTCAATGTCTTTATCAATCATGTCCAGCTGCTGAATCCGGTATTCATAATCATCTTCTTCGGCCAGCATTTCCATCCCAAAACGAATCCGCGCCACCGGGGTACGCAGTTCATGCGATACCGCGCGCATCAGTTCGCGCTGGGCTTCAATTAAACGCTGGATATGATCGGACATGCTGTTATAGCTGGAGGCCAGACTGGCCATTTCATCTGAACCGTCAATGGGTAAACGCAGGTTTAAATCGCCGGTTTTCATACGGTTCAAGGCGAAATTTACTTCACGGATTTTGCGCTGCATCGGCAGAATCAGACCATAAATGCCCAGACTCAGAATAAACAGACTCAGCAAGGTAATCCCGGCCGCCAGCTGGAATGGCATCCAGTTAAACAGCGGGACCGGACCAAGTACCAGCACCTCGGATGGTGAATTCGGCATTGGTGAAATAATGGAGATGGTGGTGCCACGTACGCTGGCATTATCCCGATACAGGATAATGCTGTGGTCCAGCCTTAAACGGCCAATTTGCTCGGAGTCGAGCGGTAAATCGGCAATGTTCTGAATGTCGATAGGATAAGAGAACTGATCCTGGATACGGGCCAGATATTCTTTTTCCTGTCCCGGGAAATAGACCAGATAATCCAGAATAAAGATCGGCAATGCCTTCATTTGCCGTTCGGTAATTTCATCGGCCTTGATATACAGATAATGTTCCGGGTCATTTTTCAGGCCCATAATAATATAGGCTGTGGTCGTTTCTGCATCGTAACGTACCGCAGCCTTGCGCTCTTTAATCCGTTTCAGTTCGGCCCGTGACAGCTCGACCTTATCGGCAGCAATATAATAGATGGGCAGTTCCAGCAAATCCGAGGCATCTGAAATCCAGTCCTGCTTTTGCTGCTCATTGGGTTGTCGCGCCACCCCTTCACTAATGATATAAGCCATACCATCGGTCAGGGATTCACGATATTCTTGCGCGCGCTGATAGTTAATGATCTGAACCAGCAGATAGCCAAACACGGCCACCAATGCCACCAGAATCACCAATCCTGCATAAATCCGCAAGAATATGCTGTGTTTGAACACGAAAAACCGTCCTATATCAGATACGCGCGACGATTATATACCATTCGTTTCTTTGACAAATAAGTATCCTTTGCTGCGTACAGTTTTAATACGCTTTGGATTTTCCGGGTCATCGCCAATTTTTGGACGGATGCGCGAAATACGTACGTCAATTGAACGGTCCTGACCGTCATATTCAATCCCGCGCAGGCGCTCGAAAATATCTTCACGCGACAGGATACGGCCAGCATTCGAAGCCAGTAACCAGAGCAGGTCATATTCTGCGCTGGTGAAATCGACCAGTTCACCATTCAAGGTTACTGAGCGGCCACCATTGTCGATGACCAGGTCATCAAATTCGATACGCTGTGCCACTTCATCTTCAGGGGCTTTGTCAGTACGGCGCAGCAAGGCACGAATACGCGCCAGCAGAACACGTGGCTGAACCGGCTTGGCGACATAGTCATCTGCACCCATTTCCAGACCCAGAACCTGGTCCATATCTTCGGTACGTGCAGTGAGCATCAGAATCGGTTGATGATAATGTGGACGAACCTCGCGGCAAATGGTCAAACCGTCTGCACCCGGCAGCATTACATCCAGCACCACTAAATCTGGCTGCTCCGCGATAATACGGCGGATGGCACGGTTCCCATCTGGCTCAACACCCACTTCCAGTCCGTTACGGATCAGGTATTCCTGGGTTAAACGTGCCAGACGCTCATCATCTTCAACAATTAAAATTTTTGGTAACTTTTCTTCTTGGCTCATGAACTGCCCCTTTATTTGATTAAACGTATTCTATCCTTTTAAAATCCGGGAGATACGTCGAAATATATTCTGCAATATACACACGTTTACATTGTAAACAAGATGCTATTCACTAAACTGATACATCAAAGTAGCTTTTTGTTATATTTTTATTAATTATTGAATTCCTTATACTTTTCTCTTTTTAACTGAATTCCATGAATTCAACAACATAAATCTTTTTTAAAATGTACAATTTTTTTGCAGCTTTTGGCCATTGATCAGAATGTGACTGACTGTTCAAAGAGATTTTTAGTTATCCACAAGTTTATCTATAAGCAGATTATGCCGGCTTTGTTATGCTATGCCCGTGTCCGATAAGGCTTATAGCCGAATGGACAAATCGGGGATTTTTTTGCAAAAGATTTTATCCAAAAAACGCCAAAAATTTTAAAGAAAAGTCAATATTGATCTACCCTAAAATTTCCCGTATCTTGTGTTCAATTCAATTTTAAACCACTAAGTCTTGTGTTTATTCCTCAAACACTGTGGCCTATTTTTTGCCCGGTTCAATGGTCTATAAACATAACAATAGATGACAATGGAGCTATGCTGACATGAGCGTAATCACATCCACACCCGGTCAACTTCAGGTGATTAAACGCACCGGTGAAGTGGCCCCTTTCGATGCAGAAAAAATCTCTGTAGCGATTGGTAAAGCTTTCCTGGCGGTTGAAGGTCAGCAAAGCGCCGATTCCAGCCGTATTCATGACCGTATCGAACAACTGACTGAAATGGTTCTGAACACGTTTAAGCGTCGTTTACCATCAGGCGGCACCATTCACATTGAAGAAATTCAGGACCAGGTTGAACTTGCGCTTATGCGTACTGGCGAACAGAAAGTTGCTCGTGCTTATGTCATCTATCGCGAACAACGTTCTGAAGCACGTAAGCAGATGGGTGCCAACCATCATCCGACCTTACAGATCACTGACAGCCAGGGCCAGTTAAAGCCACTGGATTTAAGTGCATTGACAGCAACCGTCACCACTGCAGCTGAAGGTCTTGAAGGCATTGATGTTCAGGCCATTGTCGATGAAACCGTGAAAAACCTGTACAACGGCGTAAAAGAGTCAGACATCTCAACCACCATGATGATGGCGACGCGTACCCGTATTGAACAGGAACCAAACTATACTTACGTTACTGCGCGCCTGCTGTGTAATGACTTAGTGGCAACAGGCCTGGAGTTCCTGGGTCTACCAGTAGAAACCCCTGAAGGCGAAGCTCTGGAAACCTTCCTGAAAAAAGGTATCGAGCTGGAGCTGCTGTCAGAAGACCTGCTGAACTTTGATCTGGCAAAACTGGCCGCTGCCATTCAGCCAGAACGTTCTAACCAGTTTACGTATCTTGGTTTACAGACGTTATTCGACCGTTACTTCATCCATAAAGATGGTATCCGTTTCGAATTGCCGCAATTGTTCTTCATGCGCGTTTCTATGGGTCTGGCGCTGAACGAAGACAACAAAGAAGAACGTGCAATTGAGTTCTATAACTTGTTGTCGAGCTTCGACTACATGGCTTCTACGCCTACCCTGTTTAACTCAGGTACGCTACGTCCGCAGTTATCTAGCTGTTACCTCACCACCATTGGTGATGACCTGTACGATATTTATGGCGCAATGCGTGATAACGCAATGCTGTCTAAATGGGCAGGCGGTTTAGGTAATGACTGGACTCCAGTTCGTGCCCTGAACTCTTACATCAAAGGGACCAACGGTAAATCACAAGGTGTGGTACCGTTCCTGAAAGTCGCGAACGATACTGCGGTTGCGGTGAACCAGGGTGGTAAGCGTAAAGGTGCGGTGTGTGCCTATCTTGAAACCTGGCACTTAGACATTGAAGAATTCCTGGAACTGCGTAAGAACACCGGTGATGACCGTCGTCGTACCCATGACATGAACACAGCCAACTGGGTTCCGGACTTATTCATGCAACGTGTGTTTGAAGATGCTGAATGGACCCTGTTCACGCCATCTGAAACACCAGACCTGCATGATCTGACTGGACAGGCCTTCACTGAGCGCTATACGCATTACGAAGCGGTAGCGAAAGAGCAGAACCTGCTGCATAAGAAAGTACGTGCCAAAGACTTATGGCGCAAAATGCTGTCGATGCTGTTCGAAACCGGCCATCCGTGGATTACATTCAAAGACGTATGTAACCTGCGTTCACCACAACAACATGTGGGCGTGGTGCACTCATCTAACCTGTGTACAGAAATTACCCTGAACACCAGCAAAGATGAAATCGCGGTCTGTAACCTGGGTTCAATTAACCTGGTACAGCACGTTCAAGGTGGCAAGCTGGATCATGAAAAACTGGCACGTACCATCAAAACTGCGGTACGTATGCTCGACAACGTGATTGACATCAACTACTACGCGGTACCACAGGCGAAAAACTCGAACCTGCGTCACCGTCCGGTAGGTATGGGGATCATGGGCTTCCAAGATGCACTGTACGAAATGGGCATCGCCTACGGTTCTGATGCAGCAGTTGATTTTGCTGATGAATCAATGGAAGTGATTTCTTACTACGCAATTCAAACTTCAAGTGATCTGGCGGTTGAACGTGGCACCTATGAAACCTTCAAAGGTTCATTATGGGATCAGGGTATTTTACCAATCGACTCTTTAGAGCTGGTAGCGAAAACCCGTCCTGAGCGCATGTTTGAAGTTGATCGTACCCAACGTCTGGACTGGGACACTTTACGTGCCAAAGTTCAAAAAGACGGTATGCGTAACTCGAACGTGATGGCCATTGCACCAACAGCAACTATTTCTAACATCTGTGGCGTGTCTCAATCGATTGAGCCAACCTTCCAGAACCTGTATGTGAAATCGAACCTGTCTGGTGAGTTCACTGTGATCAACCCTTACCTGGTACGTGCATTGAAAGAACGCGGCCTATGGGATGCGGTAATGGTCAACGACCTGAAACACTTCGAAGGTTCAGTACAAAAGATCTCGCGTATTCCTGAAGAGCTGAAAGCCATCTTCGCGACTGCGTTTGAAGTTGAGCCACGCTGGATTGTGGATGCTGCGTCACGTCGTCAGAAATGGATTGATCAGGCACAGTCACTGAACCTTTACATCTCTGGTGCAAATGGTAAGAAACTGGACATCACCTATAAGATGGCTTGGTTACGTGGTCTGAAAACGACGTATTACCTGCGTGCTTTAGGTGCAACATCGGCTGAGAAATCAACCATTAATACTGGTGCATTGAATGCAGTTAAACCTGCGACAGTTGCAGCACCAGTAGCAGCAGTTGCTCAAGAAGCTAAACCTGAAGCAGCAGCGTCAGAAGAAGGCTTTGAACAAGCAGCACCAGTGCCAATGGCATGTTCAATTGACAATCCTGATTGTGAGGCTTGTCAATGACAGTGATATATATTGAAATGTATATATAATTAAATAATACCCTTTGTAAATCTTAGGCTTAAGCTCTTTACAAAGGGTATATTTTTATATTTAATAAAGTTATGGGAGATGATAATCAGAAAACGTATACTTTATGATAAAAAGAAGCACTAAAGAGTTTGTTGCAAGTGATGAACAACCAATGGTAGTACTCATTGATGAAGATAGAATTCCTTTGTTCTATCCAAATGTTTATGCCATGACTAAGTTTAGAAGTTTAGGACGTGCAGTTAGCACAACGGATAAAGCATTAAGATGTATTGGTGTTGCTCATTTATGGGCATCATTAAATAATATAGTTTTAGAAGATAGCATCTTATATTCAGATTTTTTAACCATAGAACAACTTCAAGATTTAGCTTTTTTTCTTAGACTAAATCGAAAACATCAAGATCGAATGATGGCCCAGAAAAATGAACAACCATCAATAAATTCGAAGAATATTGCAAAAAAAATTGAAAATCTCATCTACATGCCTAAATTAAAACAAGAATCAAAAGCCTCAACTTCAGCAGAAGAAGGCTCATATCGCATAAAGACAATTTTTAATTATCTCAAGTTCCTGCTCCAAAGATCAAAACATCGCCTTAACAAAGATAAATACAATGACATTGAGCAACGTTTAAATTACTTTAATTCACTAGCACCAAGAGTTTCTAATAAAGGTGATCAAGATGCCCCTGAGGGACTTTCATCTAACGAACGAAATATAATCCTAGAGATCATAGATCCAGAACACCCAGATAATCTTTTCAGAAATGAATTCTTAAAACATAGAAATCAGTTGATTTATGAAATTCTACTAAGTACAGGAATGCGAAGAAGTGAGCTGAGATATCTAAAGATAGAAGACTTTAATTATAGTAATCACACCATCACTATTCGAGTTTCTAAAACAGTTGAACGTGACGTTAAGTGCTCCTCCAAGGCCTGTGAATATTTTCATAACTATATTACAAAGCATTTAAATAAAATCCCGTTCAAAAATAGAAAACATGGTTATCTATTTACAACCGAGACAGGTCAACATTTATCAAATGATGCAATCAATCTAATGTTCAGAACATTAAGGAAACATGCCAATATCTATGCGCAGCTCACTCCCCACACAATGAGAAGAACCTGGAATGATGTTTTTAGTGAGATGTTAGATAACATTCCAGAAGATCGGAGACCAGATAAAGAAAAGGAGAAGCAAATTCGAAATAGATTAATGGGGTGGAGTTCAATATCAGAAATGAGTAGTCGGTATGCACGCAGATCAATCAGAGAAAAAGCGGATGAACTTGGCGAACTACTGGCAAATAGTATTAATACTAAATTAGAGCATTAATTATGCAAAACAATCTCATTGAAAAAGAAAATCCAATTACAGAACGAACTGTAATACTACTTGATGGAAGACAAGTAAATACAAAACTATTTTCTAATTATGAACTAGAAAATCATGATAAACTTATAATCAAGTTGAATTTTGGTATATTTTCTAAAAAATCAACAGTTCATCATGCTTTATCAAATATTATTACAGATCTATTATCAACTCACTCAATAAAATATGTTTCAACTATTCTATATGCATTTGAAGATTGGATAAATATTGATATTAATGTTAATCATGAAATATTAGGTTTTTCATCCTTACAATCACTTCAGATGATTAATCCCAGTTATCCTGCTTTTATAACGCCGATACTTAGACGTTTATCAAAATATTATCCCAATTTAATAGATACTGAATTCAAAGATTTTTTAGAAAATACAATTAAATGGGAAGAAAAAAATCCTGCTTATTTTAAACTAATAGTAAATGATCCAGAAAAAGGTGCGTTTACCTTACAAGAGTTAGAAAGCATACATTCAAAATTCAACTTAGCATTCAGTAAAAATACTATCAGCTTAAAAGATTACACACTAGGCTGGTTCATGATCGCAACAGGAGCACGACCAGTCCAACTATCACGCTTAAAATTTGAGGACATACAAGTTATTGATAAAGATGTAATGATTAAAATGCCTCTCGCCAAAGGAGAAGGAATAATCGAGCAAGGTTATTTTCTTAGGAAAGCACCAACAATTTTAGCTGACTGTATAATTAAATATCTAGAGCAGTATTCCTCCTCTGATGAAAATTCAAATTTCTTCAAACTAAATCCAACCGAAATTAGTAATAAAACTACACAGATTTTCGAAGATCTAAACACTTATTCTTCAAGGTTAGAAGGAAAAATCCCTGTAAATGCATATAGATTCAGGTATACGCTTGCAACAAGAGCTTTAGCAAGTGGTGCTTCAGACCAAGAAGTTGCAAGACTGCTGACACACCGTTCTTTAAGTTGCATCCGTTTCTACCGTGCATCCATGCCAGAGCTACAAAAGCCAATACAAGATACCCTAAATGAAGAGATGAGTTTTTTTGCTAACGCATTCAAGGGAAAATTAATCCCCTCTCTAGATGATGCAAAATTTCAGGACTCAGCAATTGCTGATTTTTTCAGATTAGCAGGCAAAACAATCGGTTCATGTGGTACACAAGCTAAATGCTATCAAAATGCTCCTATTGCTTGTTTAACGTGTCCCTATTTTGAGCCATTAATAGATGCACCATGGGAAAAGCTTTTAGATTACTTAGTCGAAGACCAAGCCAAAGAGCAGACCTTAAGAATTAAGGAAATCAATATACAAGCTATCAAGGCTGTTAAAGATATTATTAATCTAGTAGAAGCGGGATATAAATAATGACAACTGTTATAAATTTTAAGTCTGCTCAGGACACAGAGTCTCAAAAAAATTTAGAGTTTTTTATTTCAACAAACAAAAAAAACTTTATATTTCCTAACAATGACTGGAATGATAACATTTGGGATATTACAAGTTTTTTAAAAGATAAAATTCACGATAATAAATCAAAGAAAGTTTATTTCCGCTCTGTCACTGACCACGCAACATCTAAAAATGAAATCAACATTTCCATGTCAGAGCCACTAATTGATTTTGCTAAAGCAGTATTTTGCCAAATTATGCGAGAAAAAAAACTATACGAATACAAACGAATTATTTATGCTATTCAAGCTTTAGAATTTGCCTTAATAGAACAAAATAATCCTGTATGTGTAAGTGAAATAAATAGTGATACTTTAAACTTGGCAGAATCTTATCTACGCTCTAAATATAAAGATCCATGGGTTTTTGCAAAAAATTTAGAATCGATTATTAATAATATTGTTGTAAAAAAACAGATAAATACAAAGATCTATAATTGGTCTACAACAATTACATATACAGCACCTGCAAGGAGTGATCGTACACAGAAAGATCATACTGAAGGCAGTAAATCAAAAATACCTCATTTAGAGGAAATTTTGGCACTCGCTGAAATCCATCATTCAAGTAACCATATCCCAGATAAAATAGTAACCTGCTTTGTCGCTTTAGCAATGTTTGCCCCAAGTCGAGGCTCGGAAATATTATCCCTATCCATAGATTGCATCACAAAGGCTTCTCAAGGTGATATAGAAATTATGGGTTTAAAATGGCGTCCATTGAAAGGTGGAGATCCATTAACCAAATTTGCTGTAAATAAAGAATACGAAGAATTAGCTACTGATGCTGTGAATTACTTAATTGAAATTGGCAAACCTGCTCGCGAAGCTGCGCGATGGTATAAAGACAATCCAAATAAATTATACCTTCCGCCTCATCTTGAACATTTAAGAAATCAGTCAATTACTTTATGGGAGGTTGCCAAAATTCTAGGAAAGGAAAATACCATTAAAGCATGTCATGCTTATAGATATGGATTTTCTAAACCAATAGGACGGACTACTGATAAAAGTAGAATGTTTGTAAAAAGTCCTTGGATAAATCTTTATAGTTTTGATGAAATAGAACACTTTATAATTAGCAAACTACCTCAAACATTCCCGATATTTGATGGCAGATCACAGCAATATTGGCATGAGTCATTATTTGTTTTACCTAAAAATATCTTAAGCCCCACCGCTGATTCACTTCTGAATGTACCTGAATCCATGGATATTGATAGGATTAATAAACAACTAGGAAGCAACCCTGACGGTCGCACAATCTTCAGTAGAAATGATAAGAAATTTCCTAATGAAAAACCGATGTATGTTACATCACACCAATTTAGACACTTGCTTAATACCCTAGCACAAGCAAAAGCACTCTCTCAGGAACTCATTGCATTTTGGTCAGGAAGAAAAAGTGTTAAGCAAAATGATGTTTATAATCATTTATCTCAAGAAGCGATTATTGAAGCTTTTACAGATCTGGAGAATCAGGTTGAGGCGATCAAGCAAACAGGGAGCTTAGAAGAAAAAGCACAAGCTATTGCCAAAATAAACTCTATTAGTTACGAGGAAGCCCTAAAAATAGAATTAGGATCAATTCACATAACTCAGTATGGTATCTGTCGGCATGACTATTCTCTCACCCCCTGTCCTAAAGATAAAGACTGTGGAAATTGCGGTGAATTTTCCGTTATGAAAGGTAATGAGAAACATAGAAGAGAGGCATCTTATCAAATACAAATACTTGAAAAAGCCTTACTTGATGCAAAAGAAGCTGAACAAGATGGGCATACAGGTGCAAGAAGATGGATTGATGTCAATGAACCTAAACTAGAGCGTTGGCAGAAAATTAAAGCATTTTTGGAGGATGATAGTGTGCCAAATAACACTATGTTCACCCTAGCAGATTCATCAGACTATCATCAAACTAAAGTTGGTTTAGCTTTCGCAGTAAGAACGTTAGAGCAAAATTAAAATCCTAATTTTAAAATTATCTCCCAGGATCAAAATATCATATGACTACTGCACCTCGTTTAACTAAAGAAAGAATTGATATTGCTTTAAAGTTACTTGATGGATGGACTGGAAAACTGACCTGGCCCCGATTTTTAGCCATGCTTGAAATAGATCTTGGCCATAAGTATACAAAAGCGGCTTTACTTAGACATCCGAGGTTCAAAGATAGTTGGGATAAAAGAAGATGGACAGAAAATCCTGACAGAGATGGGAATAGCAATTTCAGTAATCAGGGACTACAAGTAGCTTTAGAAAAAATTAAAAAATTAGAAGCAACCATAAACAGATTAGAAAATGACAATAACCTACTCAACGAAAAATTTGTTGTTTGGGCTACAAATGCTGCAAATAAGGGAATCACTCTAGAGGAACTAGATAGACCAATACCAACCAATTCTACGAAAAATTTTCGTTAATAATTAAACTTTAAATTCACTTTTTTGCAGTAAGTCTGAAATCGAACTATAGGCTTTATTGGTTCTTTATTATGATCAAGTAATATTGGTATTTCTGTACGAATACCTGAATCATCATCTACAACTTTTGCAACTACTTTTACACTGCACATATTAATTCACTTAAATGAAAATCAAGTAAAAATTAAAAGCAGAAAGCACCCTAAACATTGATAAAAGCATCAATGTCTTTTAGAATTGATTTGTCTTGCACCTTCAAGTAAAAGACAAATCCATAAAGGCTCATGTTACAGCATGGGTCTTTATACTTTCTGCACTAAAAAAGAATAATTAAAAGTTAAAATTAATTCATATTTTTTTGCTCCTTAATACCCAATTTCACTGCAATTTTATGGCTTTCACCGCGTTTCGGAACTCTATTGTTCTTTAAAATTCGATAAACTAGGTCTGGAGAAAAATGATTATCTCTTGCCCATTCAGCAATGGAAATTCCATTTGCTGAAAACTCTTCTCTAACTTGCTGAATCGATTTGATCATATCGGGTGAATTTTGAATGATGTTGACGAAAAAATAGAATATTTTTCAGGATTAATCAATCACTTTTTTATTGTAAGTTATTGTTTTTATTATATTAATATTATGTATAATGGTTTTTATAATCATCCATTATATATTTTTATAATGTTATTTATTGTTTTAATCTTTACTTCACAAAAATTAATCTGATAATCAATTTCTTCTTTATATTTTTGAATTGAATCACAAAATTCAGGGTAAGAAACTGCCAATTCATTAATAAAATCTACCTGATTTTTTAGAAAGCTTAACTCTTTGTTTATAGTGTTTTTTTGGGTAAATAGTGGGTTGTTTTCATCAATATCAATCAGTTTTTTTCGCAGTTCTTTTAATTTTGGCGTTTCACTATATAAATATAATCTTTTATTACATAGTGATCTTTGTGCTACCAAAAAATCATTTTTCAGTAATACTTGAATTGCTGTGTACATGCGCTCACGTAATCTCTTCATACTTAAAATGCGTGGTCGATCTGATTGTTTAATAATTAACCAAAAGCATTTTGATTCCCAATTTTTAATTTCATTGTTTTTTATTATTTCAACGAAATCTTCGGCTAAGGGAATATTCAATTTCAACATTTTAGACCTCTTTCATAATGAAAATGAGGATTATAAGCCGTGGATGTTTAATCCTCAATTGGTGATATTTCTGTTTTTTGAGAAATTTTTCAAATGTCAGAATTATCTACTGAAATTGGTCGATTATTACGAAAAAAAAGAGCGGAGAGAAAAATTACCCAAGAAGCATTAGCATTACAATGTGGAATTGATCGTAGTTATTTAGGTCGTATTGAACGTGGTGAAGTAAACATCACTGTCTTAAAACTCTATGAGCTTGCTTCTGTACTTCAGATTGATGCTAAAGAGTTATTGCCTTAACTTTTCTCACGCCAAACCATGTCGCATCCCGTTTAATTACAATAGCTTTTTCTATTAATATCTACCACAATATCCTCAAAGAAATTTGAGAGTCATCAGTGTGATTACAGGCGAAATTAAAAGCAAAATTGACCAAATCTGGAATGCATTTTGGAGTGGGGGTATTTCTAACCCACTCGAAGTGATGGAGCAGATGACCTATTTGTTATTCATTCGCCGACTTGATGAAATTCAGATTACAAAAGAGCGCAAAGCCAATCGTCTAAAAATAACAATAGAAAAACCAGTGTTCAAACCAGAGCAAGATCATCTGCGTTGGTCAAAGTTCACTACCTTGGGTGATCCTACTCAGCTTTACAATATTATTGCCAATGAAGTTTTTCCGTTTATTAAAAATCTTGGCAATGAAGATGACACCACATACAGCCATCACATGAAGGATGCCCGTTTCACTATTCCTACACCTGCACTTTTAACGAAAGTGGTCGATCTCTTGGCTGAAGTGCCGATGGATGATAAAGATACTAAGGGTGATATTTACGAGTACATGCTTGGTAAAATTGCATCTGCAGGTCAGAACGGTCAATTCCGTACACCTCGCCATATCATCAAGATGATTGTGGAGTTGATGCAGCCAAAACCAACCGATACCATTTGCGACCCTGCTTGTGGTACAGCAGGCTTCCTCGTTGCTGCAAGTGAATACTTAAATGAACATCACAGCACAGAAATTTTTGCATCACCTGAAGCAGCAAAGCGTTTTAGTGAAGAAACTTTCTTTGGCTATGACTTTGATAGCACCATGCTTCGTATTGGTTCTATGAATATGATGCTGCACGGTGTTGAAAATCCAAGTATTGAAAACCGTGATTCTTTAAGCGAAGCACATTCACATATTGAAAGTCAGTTTAGTTTGATTCTTGCCAATCCTCCATTTGCAGGCAGTTTGGATTATGAAAGCTGTGCTAAAAATATTCAGGCGATTGTTAAAACCAAAAAGACTGAATTGCTATTTTTAGCATTGTTCTTACGTTTGCTGAAAACAGGTGGTCGTGCAGCAATTATTGTGCCTGATGGGGTGTTATTCGGCTCATCTAAAGCACATAAGGATTTGCGTAAAAAGATTGTAGAAGAACAAAAGCTTGAGGCGATTATTTCTATGCCTTCTGGTGTGTTCAAGCCGTATGCAGGTGTTTCTACTGCAATTATGATTTTCACCAAAACTGAATCTGGTGGTACAGATAAAGTCTGGTTCTACGATATGCAGGCAGATGGTTATTCGCTAGATGATAAGCGTAATGAGCTAGATGCCTCTAAACACGAAAATAATAATATTCCTGACATTCTTGCCCGTTTTAAAAATTTGGATGCTGAAGCAGATCGTAAAGCGACTGAGCAAAGTTTTTTGGTGGATAAAGCCGATATTGCTGCCAATGGTTACGACTTGTCGATTAACCGTTATAAAGAAGTGGTGTATGAGCAAGTGGAATATGAAGCACCAAGTAAAATTTTGGCGGATTTAGAAGTACTTGAGCAGGATATTTTAAAAGGAATGGTTACGCTTAAGGAGATGCTTAAGTGACATTACGATTAAAAAAATTTACTGATATTGTTCAAGATAAATCAGGTGGAAATAAAAAGCTTCCCCAAGAACTTTTTTTGCTTGATGGGCAATACCCTGTTGTTGATCAAGGTAAAAAATTTATTGCAGGTTACATAAATGATCAAGAGTACTTGGTAAAAAGTACTGATTTACCTGTAGTAATTTTTGGTGATCATACGAAAGCTATTAAATTTGTAGATTTTCCATTTGCAATGGGAGCAGATGGTGTCAAAGTCTTGAAGCCTAAAGATGACTGTGATCCCAAATATTTATATCATTATTTAAGATATGCCAAAATTCCTGATGCTGGATATAGTAGACATTTTAAATTTCTCAAAGAATTAGAAATCCCACTCCCACCACTTGAAGAACAACGCCGAATTACCTCTATTTTAGATCAAGCGGACGAGTTACGCCAAAAACGTCAGCAAGCGATTGAAAAGTTAGATCAGCTTTTACAAGCCACGTTTATTGATATGTTTGGCGATCCTAATACATACCAAAATCGATTTCCAATTAAATCCTTAAAACAAGTTTGTACTAAAATTACTGATGGTGAGCATGGAACTGTTGAACGTTTAGAATCAGGAAAACTTTATTTAATGGCAAGAAACATCACTAAAAATATGACTTTAGATATAACTGAAGTTTCATACATTAGTGAAGAAGATCACCAACGAATTTATAAAAGATGTTCACCTGAATTTGGCGATCTAATGATTGTATGTGTCGGAGCAACAATAGGTAAACTATGTCTTGTTCCTGATATGGAAGAGTTTTCTCTTGCAAGAAGTGTTGCGCTCTTAAAACCTGATAATAATTCTGTAATTTCGCAATATTTATTACATCTCCTTGCTTCAGATTATATGCAACAAAAGATTTTAAATAGCAGAAATACAGCTGCACAGGCAGGATTATATCTTGGAAAGCTAAGTATCATTGAAGTTCCTGTTCCACCAAAAGAGTTACAGGAAAAATGGTCTAAAATTGCTTTAAGCATTGAAGATCAAAAACAAAAGCTTTATAAACAACTAGATGTACAAAATCAGTTATTTATATCATTACAAAACCAAGCATTTAGCGGAAATTTATAAAATATTTTGAGGGTATATACATGAGCAACTTTCAGTTTTTAGAGCCTGAGTTTAGCAAGCTAGCACTCACTGCAAAAGAAGCTGAAAAGCTTGTGTATATTTCCCCACAATTTGCCATTGCTGCAGCAAGAACATCGCTGGAAAACCTTGTTCTTTGGTTATATCAATACGATAAAAAACTCACTCAGCCTTATGACCCATCGCTCTATAACCTCATCACCGATGTAAAATTCAAGGAAATTATCCCACCCTACATTTGGGACAAAATGGATAACATCCGCATGGTGGGTAACAGTGCGGTACACGGTAAAAAATTCAAACAACTGACGACTGAAGAAACAGTTAAACACATTAGCCATCTGTTCCTGATCTATGTCTGGTTTGAACGTAATTATGGCTCACCATCAAAAGATCGCTCTCAGACCATTTTATTCAATCCTAGACTGATTCCAAATGCTGACCAAACACAGCAAATGGCAGCGAATCAGGAACAACTGCAAAAAGAAGTTGAAGCCAAAGAAAAAGCATTTGCAGAACAACACAAAGCCTTGCGTGAACGTGAACAACAGCTGTTTGAATTATCGGCAAGTTTGGAAGAGCGCGAAAAACTACTTGCCAATATTGACGCTGAACTTGCTCAAAAACGTGCTGAAGTTGAACAGGCTAAACTTGCCAATAGTCAGATTCCTGATCATACCGACTACAAAGAAGACGAAACTCGTAAACTAAAAATTGATCTTTTACTAGAAGAAGCAGGTTGGGAAATTGGTGTAACTGCAAGAGAGGAAGTTCCAGTTACAGGTATGCCAAGCCCATCAGGTAAAGGTGCTGTCGATTATGTACTGTATGATGCCAATGGCTTGCCTTTAGCCTTGGTAGAGGCTAAACGTACATCGGTTGATCCTGAAGTGGGACAACAACAGGCAAAACTCTATGCAGATTGTCTAGAACAGCAAACAGGTCAACGTCCTGTGATGTTCTACACCAACGGTTATAAAACCCGTATCTGGAATGATGTGCAAGGTGGCCCACCTCGTTTGGTACATGGTTTTTACACGCAAACTGAACTAAAACGCCTAATTGAAAGACGCAAAAATAATCCAGATTTGGGTAGCTTTCCGATCAATGCGGAAATCGTTGAGCGTTATTATCAAACCCGTGCCATCAAAGCGATTTTAGCCGCATTTCAGCGTAAAGAACGTGCAGGTTTACTGATCATGGCAACTGGTACAGGTAAAACCCGTACCGCAATTGCGTTGGTTGATGTACTGATGAAAGCCAATGCTATTCAGAAGGTTTTATTCCTCGCTGACCGTACCTCATTAGTCGTACAAGCCACCAATGCCTTTAAAGCCAATTTACCTGACTCTGCACCTGTTAATTTAGTAGACAGTAAAAATCAAAATGGACGGGTGTATTTATCTACCTATCAAACCATGATGGGACTGATTGATGAAGTGAATGCAGACGGCACACGTAAATACGGTACAGGCATGTTTGACATGATTATTGTCGATGAAGCCCATCGTAGTGTGTACCAAAAATTCGGTGAGATTTTTAAATACTTTGATAGCTTATTGGTTGGTTTAACTGCTACCCCACGCGATGAAGTAGACCGTGATACTTATGCACTCTTTGGTTTGGAAAGTGGTGTTCCAACAGATTATTACGATTTAGACCAAGCCATTGCCGATGGTTATTTAGTTCCACCTAAAGCCTTTTCAGTCCCCTTAAAGTTCATGCGTGAAGGTGTGAAATTTAATGAGTTGTCCGAAGAAGAAAAAGAACACTGGAATGAGCTGGATTGGGGCGGTGATGACGCACCTGAAGAAGTAAATGCATCAAAAATTAATAAGGAACTGTTTAATACAGGCACAGTAGACAAAATGCTGCAGCACTTGATGGAAAATGGCATCAAGGTTGAAGGTGGAGATATGTTGGGTAAAACCATCATCTTTGCAGTCAATCAGAACCACGCCAATTTCATTGCAGAACGCTTTGACAAAAACTATCCGCAATATGATGGTAAGTTCGCCCGTGTGATCACGCATTCAACCAAGTACGCACAAAGCCTGATTGATAGTTTTAGTAAAAAAGAGCTGGCTGATCCACAAATTGCTATTTCTGTCGATATGCTCGATACAGGCATTGATGTGCCTGAAGTGGTCAACCTCGTCTTTTTCAAAGCTGTACGCTCAAAAGTGAAGTTTATGCAGATGATTGGTCGTGGTACACGGCTTTGCAAAGACCTCTTTGCCCCAGGAATGGACAAAAAAGAATTCTATATTTTTGATTACTGCTCAAACTTTGAATATTTCAACGAAAATCCTGATGGTGCGCCTGTATCTACTGCTGAACCCTTGGGGCAACGACTATTTAAGGCACGTTTAAATCTTTTGAGTTTGTTGAATGCTCAAGACTATCAAACTGAAGAATTGGCAGCCGTCCGTCAAGACATACAACAAAGCCTACAAACTGAAGTGAAATCAATGAACAAAGATAATTTTATTGTTCGTGATGAGCTTGAGTATGTTGAGCAATTCCAAAAAGATGAGGCATGGAACAATTTAGATGATCTTGCTATTGGTACGTTGCGAGAACATATTTCTAAACTTCCAAATGAACTAGAAGCAGAAACACTAGAAGCCAAGCTGTTTGATATGTTGTGCTACAACATTGAACTTGCTGTGTTGAATAAGGATGCCAAAGCGGTACTTGCCTATGCGAATAAAGTGATTGAAATCGCTTCTAAACTGGAAAGCAAAGAGAATATTCCTGTTGTCGCAGCACAGATTAAGTTAATTCAGGACATACAAACTGAAGCCTATTGGGAAGGAATTACAGTCCCTATGCTTGAGTCGATGCGTAAACGTATCCGTGGCTTGGTTAAACTCATTGAAAAAACAACCTCTACGATTGTGTATTCCATGTTAGATGATGAAATCGGTGAAGCAACTGAAGTTGATATTCCAGTGGTTTCAAGTGGGGTAAATATTGCGCAATACCGCAAGCGTGTGGAGAGTTTTATTAAAGCTAATGAAAACCACATTACCATTGCCAAATTAAAACGAGGTTTAGCTTTAACCCCAACCGATTTAAAAGAGCTTGAGCGATTTGTTTTTGAAGCTCAAGAAGTTGAAAGCAAAGAAAAGTTTGAAGAATGCTTCGGAACAGAGCAAAGTTTACCATTATTTATTCGTTCATTGGTTGGACTGGATCGCCAAGCTGTACAGGCGGCTTTCTCTAAGTATTTGCAAGGTACAACCTATAATGAAAAACAGATTCGTTTTGTTGAAATGGTCATTGAACACTTAACCATTCGGGGAACACTACAGCCAGAGCAGCTTTACGAGCCACCTTTTAGTCAAATCCATTTTGAGGGGATTGATGGTGTGTTTACTGGTGGTGATGCTGATAATATTTTAAATGTGGTTGAAGCGTTTAATAAAGCAGTAGCATAGATTTAAATTTGTATTAATTATTTTTTTAGGGGGAAATATGTTTAATAAAGGATCAGAATGGCGTAAATGGGATTTACATATACACACGCCTGCTTCTCTTGATCAAAAATATGGTGGTAATAATGAGGCAACTTGGGAAAAATTTATAACGGATTTAGAAAATTTACCCGAAGAGTTTAAAGTTATAGGTATTAATGACTATTTCTTTATTGATGGATATGAACGTGTTTTAAAAGAAAAAAATTCAGGAAGACTAAAAAATATTGATTTAATTTTGCCAGTAGTTGAATTTAGATTACATGAGTTTGCAGGTGTAGAGTTTAAAAAGCTTAATCGCATAAATTTACATGTCATCTTCTCAGATGAACAAAATTTACCTTTAGATCAAATAAAATCTCAATTTTTAAATAGCTTACAAGCGAAATATATTTTAGAAAAAGAACAAAAACCATGGCACCAAAGTATTACAAAAGAATCAGTCGAAGATTTGGGTCGACAAATTAAGTCATCAGTTCCTCATGAAGAATTACATAAATATGGGTCAGATCTAATTGAAGGATTTAATAATTTAAACTTACATTCGGAGTCAATTCTTGAGGTACTTGATAAAAGTTGTTTTAAAGGGAAATATTTAATTGCTATTGGAAAAACAGAATGGGATGAGCTCAAGTGGACTGATGCTTCGATAGCTGTCAAAAAACATCTAATTAATCAGGCAAATATCGTTTTCACTTCAGCAGAATCTTATGAAGCTTTTGATAAAGCTAAGCAGAAATTACAAGATCATGGCGTCAATGATTTATTACTTGACTGTAGTGATGCTCATAATTTTTCAGAAAAAACATCAGATAAAGATAGAATTGGAAACTGTTTTACATGGATTAAAGCTGATCCAACATTTACTGGTCTAATCCAAGCTACCTTAGAGCCTCAAAATCGTATTTATGTGGGGGAAGTCCCTGAAAAAGAATCGTTAAAAAAAGGAAAAGGTAGTTACTTTATTGATCAAATTGAAGTTGTAAAAAAACCTACAGCTGTGTGTAATCACAAGTGGATTGATGGAACTAAATTAAATTTAAGCCATGATTTAGTGGCGATAATAGGTAAAAAAGGAAGTGGAAAAAGTGCTCTTGCTGATATTATTTCGTTATTAGGGAACTCTAAATCTAGCAGTAATTACTTTTCCTTCCTTAAAGAAGGACGATTTAAAGGCAAAGGTGGTTTTGCATCAGATTTTGAAGCTACATTAACTTGGTTGAACGGTACTAAAGATACAAAAACTTTAGATGCTAGTATTGATCATGAAAGTACTGAAAGAGTACGTTACATACCTCAAGCTTATTTTGAAAAACTATGTAATCCTGATAATGGAGATAATGAATTTCAACAAGAATTGAATTCCGTTATATTCTCTTATTTAACAGAGGAAGAAAAAAATGGTTGCTCGGATCTTGAAGAATTAATCAAATTAAAAGAAAGTTCATTAAATGATCAATTATTTTTATTGAAAGCCAAATTAAACAAATTAAATTCAGAAATTGAAGCGTACGAAGCTCAATCACAGCCAAAGGTAAGAAAACTTTTGGAAAACAAAAGATTATTGAAGCTACAAGAACTTCAAGATCATGAATCTATTAAGCCTGTTGAAGTTCCATGCCCTAGTGAAAACTTAACTCCAGAGCAATCAGCTTTAAAAATTCAGATGGAATCTGTCAATTCAAAAGTACTTGGATTCTCAAAAAAAATTGATACTTTGAAAGATAATATCAAAGAAAGCCAAGCAAAAATATTAATTACGAATAAGATAATAGAAAAAAATGATGCTTTAATAAAATATATTGAGGATTTTAATGAGGATATAAGTAAAGATTTAGAAAATCTTGGAATTGAAAATAACATCATTCAGTTCAGTACAAATTTGGAAAGAGTATTAGGTATGAAAGCTGAATTAGAAAAAGAAATCCCTAACAAATTAAAAGAAATTAGTACATTGGAGTCCTCGATTAAGAAGTGTAATGAAACTATCCAGAGAATAAATAGTGAATTATCAGAGCCATTCAAGAAATATAATAGCTACCTTGAGGTGCTTAAAACTTGGGAAGTGAAGAAAAAACAGTTAGAAGGTGATGAACTTATACCTGATTCACTTCATGGGATACAGCATCAAATTACAATATTTAATAATTTGCCTAATCAACTAGCAGAGAAAAAAAATGAGCGTAAAAATATCGCAAGCTCAATATATAAAATCTTAGAGTCAAAGAAGTTACTAAGAGAGTCGCTTTATGAGCCTGTTCAGAAATCAATTGAAAAAAATAATTTTATAAATACAAAGAATAAGTTCGAGTTTGTATCTAAATTAAATTTTTCTTTTGAAGAGTTTCTTGAGAATTTAACTTCTCATATTCTGCAACGTAGATTGGATTTTACGCCAGATAGGATTAAACATACTTTAGAAGAATTATCTCAAGATAAAGATTTAGAAAAACTGGAAGGAGTCATTGATTTTATAGAACAGCTTATTGATAAATTAAATGAAGCTAATGAGGAGATTGGTATCTCTGAGATGGTGAAAAAAAATATTACTCCGAAAGATGTTTATAATTTTATATACGGATTAGACTTTATTAAATCTAAATACTCATTACGTTTTCAAAATGTAGAAGTTGAAAAGTTATCTCCTGGACAACGTGGTGCATTGCTATTGATATTCTATTTATTGGTAGATAAAGATAAAACACCTATCATTCTAGATCAGCCTGAAGAAAACCTTGATAACGATACTGTTGTAAACTCGTTAGTTCCTATTCTTAATGAAGCTAAAAAGACTAGACAAATTATTATGGTTACTCATAACCCTAATCTAGCAATAGTATGTGATGCAGAGCAAATTATTTATACTAATTTTGATAGGGAAAATAATTACTCCATCCATTATAAATCTGGTTCTATTGAAAGTTACGAGTTAAATCAACATGCTGTTAATATTTTGGAAGGAACTTTAAATGCATTTAATAATCGAAGTAGTAAGTATTTAGGTGTAATTGGGTAATCCTCCCATAAATAACCGAAGTTAAAAGTAGAGGTTAAGCATCCATTATAGGCAGCCAACTTGTAAAAGTCCTCTGCCATTATCTAACTAAATGGTGTCTACAAAATCGGTGGCTATTCATCAGAAGCTTTGGGCGTTTCCCGCTCGCATATCTGAGCTGAAGAACAAAGGCTGATTGGTTTTATGTGAACTTCTTAAATCCATCTATCGTTGAAAGAAGAGAATCTAAAGCTTCAGCTTCGTTTATTTCCTTTAAGCGGAACAAATTTGCAATTGAGATCATTTTCTTTACACGAATTCTAATTTGAGGAGAAAACATAACGGTACTTCTTACCGCACTAATAATCATCAGCATCATGAAGGAAATTTTTTTACTAAAATAGAGCCTTTTGAACAACAAGGCAAAACTGAAGCGATTATTACTATTGGATTCCCTACCGCTATAGGTAACGATATCGAATCTGCTAGTCTTGACGTAAAAGGATTACCTAGATTGAATTTAGAAAGCACCAATGTGATTGATAGCATTGAAACTCTGAATCTTGCAGTTAGAGAGACTAAATCAGCTCTAGTTTCTTTCAAATCCAACAATCAATTGTCCAAGTTGCATCTCTTTATTAAAGCCCCCTCAGTATTTGCGATGGTCTTGGGACATCGTTTGAATGGGATTTGTGATATTCAACTTTATGATTGGATAGATAGGCAATATATACCTACTGTTATGCTTCAATCGTAAAAATAATTAAGCTGACGATTTTGCTTAGGATGCATACATAAGACTTCTTGCGTTAGTCAAAATTTAAACAGCCCAAAGCTACATTTTATAAGGTTTTAGCCAATTCAAAAATTTGGTAAAACGATACTTTCGCAAGAGGTCTATAGTGTCCAATAAATCATTATTCTAATTAAGGACATATCAACCCATACAATATGTCCTTTTTTATTGCTATAAATTTCTTAATCAATCGCTTTTTTTAATTACTTTACTACTTTTATTGTTTTTTCAATTCGTATACATTATTTGAGATGACACAATTTGAGCACCGTATCTTTCTTACTATATGAAAGTTGTTTAAAACTCTACATTGCCCAAGTTATTTAATTGTTTTCTCAAAGTGTAATTTATCGACCAACACAATATATAGTTTTTTTCAAGACCCTATACACCATATGATGTGTTCTATATAATCAATGCAATGGAACCACTATTTAGTTCCAAACAAGATACTGAAGCTTGTTGGTAGAAGGTGCTTTTTAATTAAAGAAAGTTTCTTCACTTATTGGCATGAAAAAATGTATACATTTTTTCACTATTTTTAGTGTAGATACTATTGTATCTAATTGTAATTTAGGAAATTTATCCAATGTATACATTTTTAACATAAGCAGAATGTCAATAATGAATAGTGTTAATCCTGATTTAGTTTTAGGTATATTGTCTATAGTTTTAGGTTTTTCAACGATTGTTGTTCCTATCGTTATAGCTATCATTATTGCAATGAAAAACTAAAACACTCTAAAAGGTTGGTATTAATTATCAACCTTTTAGGCTTATCAGAATTAACACTAATTCATCTACAAAAAGGATTCCATCATGCCACATATGACTCATAACTATATGTTAGGACTCGCGGTTCTGGTCTTTTCCTTTATTTTCTTTTACACGCCGATGGTCTATGCCTTTTTGGCCATTCGCAAACAGAAGCGAAAGCAAAATAAGTCTTGAGGATCGTGTTCTACGTACATTTTTAGAACAAGCATCGGCAAAACTTAATTTTGCTTTCACAAATTAAGCGTATAGTAAGACATCTCCCCTTCGTCGTGAGATGTCCAATAAAAGATATAAAGCAACGAAGAGAGAATTGATATGTCTATCCTAAGTTGGGACGATTTCGAAGATGATTCGCAAAAACCGGCTGCTCCTGAACACCAGCCTACGCCCGTCGAACCGCAAAAAGCGGCTAATCCGCAAGTGGTACCTGCTGCAGAGCAACCACAGACGCATGTGGCAGCTGCACAACCCGCTGCAACCCCTCGAAGCGGATCAGCAAATTCAACCGATTCGCTGGCAAGAGCATCTGCTTCCCTAGAACAGCTTGACGTGGCGCCTGGCCTGGAAGAGCTGGAAATGGGTGCAGGACGCGTACAGGTTGATGACAAACGTATGATCAACTGCCGCGCTGACTTAAACCAGCTGGTGCCGTTCAAATACGAATGGGCTTGGCAAAAATATCTGGATGGTTGTGCCAACCACTGGATGCCACAAGAAATCAACATGAACCACGATATCGCGTTGTGGAAGTCTGAAAATGGCTTGACTGAAGATGAACGTACCATCGTGATGCGTTCACTGGGCTTTTTCTCGACTGCTGACTCACTGGTGGCCAATAACCTGGTTCTGGCGATCTACCGTCACATCACTAACCCGGAATGCCGTCAGTACATCTTGCGTCAATCGTTTGAAGAAGCGATTCATACGCATGCGTATCAGTACTGTATCGAATCTTTGGGCATGGATGAAGGCGAAGTCTTCAACATGTACCGTGAAGTACCATCAGTCGCACGTAAAGCAGCTTGGGGCTTGAAATACACCCAGTCTTTAAGCGACCCAACCTTCAAAACCGGTACGCCTGAAAACGACCAGATTTTGCTGCGTAACCTGATTGCATTCTACTGCGTACTTGAAGGTATTTTCTTCTACTGCGGTTTCACGCAAATCCTGTCAATGGGCCGTCGTAACAAGATGAATGGTGTGGCGGAACAGTTCCAGTACATCTTGCGTGATGAATCAATGCACTTGAACTTCGGTATCGACATGATCAACCAGATCAAGATCGAGAACCCGCACCTGTGGACCGCCGAGTTCCAGCAAGAAGTGATTCAAATGATTCTTGAAGGCACCATGCTTGAGATTGAATATGCACGTGATACCATGCCACGTGGCGTATTGGGCATGAACGCTGGCATGATGGAAGAATATCTGAAGTTCATCTGTAACCGCCGTTTAAGCCAGTTGGGCTTACCTGAGCAGTTTAGCGGTGTGACCAACCCGTTTGCCTGGATGTCTGAGATGATGGACCTGCGTAAAGAGAAGAATTTCTTCGAGACGCGTGTAACGGATTATCAGACGGGCGGTGCGTTGAGCTGGTAAAAGTTTATGATTAAACCCTCCGAAGAGGGTTTAATTTTTTCAGCACTATAAATAAGCTGAATTCATCTGCGAATAAAAAATATAAATTCGCACCCTCTTGAATACAAAAAAGATGCGATATGCGTCTTTTTATAAAAATTCTGAATCTTTAAGCCGGAATACGTAACACCTGTCCAGGGAAAATATCATCCGCATCTTTTAACAAAGGACGGTTGGCTTCAAAGATTTTATTATACTGATTAGCATCACCATAAAATTCTTTTGAGATTTTAGACAGGGTATCGCCTGATTTAACTGTATAGAATTTACTTTCTGGTTCTGGCGTTGCCACAGTCATCTGATCATCCACTTGCGCGACATGATCAATATTTCCCACCGCCAGTACAATTTTCTCACGATCAGCCTGGCTTTGTACCTGTCCTTTAATCGTGGCTAAATCGGTCTTGCCATTGTAGTTCACAGAAAGGCCCTTAATTGGTAAGCCTAAAGATTTAATATGTCCCAATAATTTATTGGCCATTTCCTGTGCAGACGGTTCTGCTGGCGCCGCCGGTGCTGCCGGTTGTTGCTCTGCCGGGGCAGTGTTTTTCTTACCAATACCTTTTACAAAATCAAAAAGTCCCATTGTTATTCTCCAGCTTTTATTTGATGCAATTGATTTTTATCAATCATTTGGAATTGCGTGCTTTCTTTTTATAACGAAAAAATACACAGGAGAGCGTTGCGCTTGGTTAGATAAAAGTAAGCTTATGTAATTTCGGCCGGCCATAAAAAAACCACCCAAAAGGGTGGCTTTTCTTAGCATCTGCTAAAAATCTTTAATTAACCAAGTTTTTTAGTCACATAGTCAATTGCAGATTGAACAGTTGTAATTTCGTTTGAATCTTCATCAGGAATTGTGATGTCGAAATCATTTTCGAAAGACATTACAAGTTCAACCAGGTCCAGAGAGTCTGCACCTAAGTCATCCATGAAAGATGCTTCGTTTTTAATCTCTTCAGCTTTAAGACCAAGTTGTTCAGCAACCGCTTGTTTAACGCGTTGTTCGATATCGCTCACAGGAATTCTCCTCATTGCTTGTGGCGTTTTTAATGCCGTTAGTTTAATTGAATCTATAAGTTTTTGAAAGTTTATACATGAGCTTAATTCATGTATAAACCACCATTTACATGTAACACTGTACCAGTGATGTAACTTGCTTTGTCAGAAGCCAAGAAACTCACTGCATTGGCGATATCTTGTGGATCACCTAAACGGTTTAATGCCACTTGCTCACTCATTTTTTTGCGAATTTCTTCACTTAACTGTTCGGTCATTTCTGTTGCAATAAAACCGGGTGCAACAGAGTTAACCGTAATTTGACGGCTGCCCATTTCCTTGGCCAGGCTGCGGCTAAATGCCTCAATCCCTGCTTTGGCCGCAGAGTAGTTGGCCTGTCCCGGATTGGCAAAGTGTGCCACCACTGAACTAATATTAATAATGCGACCGAAACGCGCTTTGGTCATGCCTTTCAGTACACGTTTAGACAAACGGTAAACGGCTTTCAGATGAATGTTGAGGATATCATCCCAGTCATCTTCAGACATACGCAGTAACAAATTATCTTTGGTAATACCGGCATTGTTCACCAAGACCAGTACCGGACCATAGTTTTGTTCAATGTCCGAAATCAGCGCATCAATTGCCTCGCCATTACGTACATCCAGGACTTTACCCGCACCCTGTTCACCAAAGCCTGTACTCAGTTTTTCTGCACCTGCTTCAGAAGTTGCTGTCCCAACCACAAAATAACCGTCTTGAATAAGCTGCTGAGCGATGGCTGCACCAATCCCTCGGCTTGCACCTGTCACCAATGCGACTTTGCGTTCTTGTGTCATGCAATTTTCCCTTCAGCCACTAAAATGGCATTTAAGGCATCCTCCAGACGACTGTTACTGTCAATCGGGAATGCTTTTTCTATGTGAGGTAAGCGTTTTGCAAGGTTCGCCAATACGTTTCCTGGACCACATTCAACAATGTACTGAATGCCCTGGTCTTGCAGGTACTGCATGGTGTTTGTCCATTGCACAGACTGATACAATTGAGCAGTCAAAGCCTGACGCAATTGAGCAACATCAGTTGCTACAGCTGCGCCCACATTTTGTATTACAGGAATGCTTGGTAGCTCAATGGCAGTTTGTTCCAAAGCTTGTGCGAACTGTTCTGCAGCCAGTTTCATCAGTGAACAGTGCGATGGCACTGACACCGGAAGCGCAATAGCTTTGGCTGAATTTTCTTTGGCGAGTGCGATGACTGCATCTACCGCTGCTTTATCACCAGCAACTACCACCTGACCTTGGGCATTGTAGTTGGCTGCTTCAACTGAACCGGTGCCTTGTGCGGTAGCTTGCGCACACAGTTCAATCACTTTGGCATCTCCCAGACCCAAAATGGCCGCCATAGCGCCCTGGCCTTGTGGCACAGCCGACTGCATGAGTTTGCCACGCAAATTCACCAGCTTCACGGCATCACCCAGTGATAACGCACCCGCTGCCACCAGCGCGCTGTATTCGCCCAGAGAGTGGCCTGCCAGATATTTGGGTGCTACACCACCCAGCTCCAGCCAGACACGCCATAACGCAATACTGGCGGTCAATAAAACCGGCTGGGTAAATTCTGTTTGATCTAAACCTTCACCACTTTGCGCAATGTGCCATAAATCAAAACCGATTGCGGCCGATGCTTCCGCAAAAGTTTCACGCACACCAGCAAACTGTTCTGCAAGTTCTGCCAGCATGCCGACTTTTTGTGAACCTTGTCCAGGAAACACAAATGCAGTTTTTGTCGCTTGCTCGAATCGTGTAGCAGACATATAAAAATCCTTTCGTGTAGAGCTGTTTTAAACAGGGTACGCCCCTTCAACAGTTCTTTTTTATGTAAGCTGATCGTTGGTGCGAAAATTTAACACTATTTTTCGGGTGAAGTAATTGCGAAAAACAACAAAAAAAGGGAGCTTACGCTCCCATTTTTTCCACTAAGCTTGACGCTTAATGCTTGTCAACAATTATTCAGCATCAGCTGCTTTAGCGAATAATTGACGACCACGGTAGATACCATCTTTAGATACGTGGTGACGACGATGAGTTTCACCAGTAGCTTGGTCTACAGTTAATGCATTCTCGGTTAAAGCGTCATGTGAACGGCGC
Organism: Acinetobacter sp. YH12112; assembly: GCF_013418945.1. Lineage (NCBI taxonomy): Bacteria > Pseudomonadati > Pseudomonadota > Gammaproteobacteria > Moraxellales > Moraxellaceae > Acinetobacter > Acinetobacter sp. YH12112. The sequence continues at coordinate 80,008 of NZ_VPBA01000008.1, forward strand.
ATGTCACGGCGAGAGCGACTTTTACGGTTTTGCTGAACGGCCATGATGGCTCCTTACAAAGATCGAAAAAATGGATCAGAACAAATTCAGTTGTCTTAACGCAAAATTATAACATAATTTTTAGTTAAGTTTACCCTTCAAACTTGCCAAAACATCAAACGGATTATCCCGTTTTTCTTCGACATCGTTCTGAACGGCAGGTTGATGCTTGTGTTCGCAAGCGTCATGCTTAGGCGACAAAGGCAGCAACAATAACAGTTCATCTTCTATAAGTGCGAGTAAATCAGCCGTCGCCGGTGAATCATAATCACCTTTGCTGGTTGCTTCACTTTCACCCAGAACAATGAAATCAGCATCCTCATCCAAGCGCTCTATCAGTGACTCATCATCTACAAGCGCTAAATGGAAGTCTAAAACAAGGTCAATTTCCACGGTATCCAGACAGCGCTGGCATTCCATTGGAACTTGTGTTTCAACGTGACCATCTAGCCATGCAATGCGATGATAGGCATCCATTGATAGCTTACAGTCTATGTTAATCAATTGATCATCAATTGATCCAACAGCTTCACGAGCAATACGAGCAAAGCGAGACAATGGCAGGGTACCTGACCATGTAAAGCCCTGTTCAGCCCATTTAAACGGCTCAATCTGTGCCGGAAAGGTATTTGCTGACATAATTAAGGCGGCAATTCTACAAATTCATCAGTACTCTGTCAAAGATTAAGATACAATTTTGTACTTATTTAGACAGACCAATTGGGTAAATTAAGTCATGCATCTGTTGCAGCCGCAAACAGAAGTGAATGTTTCATCACTCGTTAGCACACTTTCAACGCTCGATTCTGACATTTCACCTGACCAAGTGCAACTCTCGGACTGGTTGAAATTATCGACAGAATCAGAATACGTCGATTGGCTCATCTTACACTTTAATCACTGGTTTTCCCACCACAATGTCAACCTGGTGCGTGGTGATTTTGAACCGGAGTATTTTCCCGCCACCGCAGACACCCCTGCTCGCATCCAGTTTGCGCATGGTTTCTTTAACAGTGCACTGCATGAAATCAGTCACTGGACCATTGCCGGTGAGGAACGCCGTAAACAGCCCGATTTAGGCTACTGGTATGCCCCCGATGGCCGCACGGCTGAGCAGCAGGCCCTGTTTGAGCAGGTCGAAATCAAGCCGCAAGCGATTGAATGGATGTTTGCCACTGCATTTGGACGCAAATTCCGGGTTTCTTTAGATAACCTGACCGGTGAAGGCGGCGATGGTGCCTGCTTTAAAGACAATGTTTATGCCCAGGTACAGCGTTATTTTCGTGGTGAAGCCAAACTGCCACGCGATGCCAAACGCTTTATTGACTGTATCTGTTTATGTACCCGGCATGGCAAAAGCTTACATAGCGATGAATTTGCAAGAGAAATGCTTGATTAAATTACATAAATCAACGCTCTGGATACACAGAGCTTTGTACAATGGTCTGAAAAGCGAATCATCATCAGATCAGGAGAAAAGAATATGCTGCATTTAAGAGTTCATCCTGAAAATCCTCAGCCCCGTTTAATTAGTCAGGCAGTAGAACGGATTCGTGCCGGCGATGTGGTGGTCTATCCTACCGATGCAGCCTATGCGATTGGCTGCCAGATTGGGAATAAAGCAGCCATGGAACGGATTGCCCAGATTCGTGGTCTTAGCCCTAAACATCAATATGCAATTTTATGTTGTGACCTGTCCGATATTGCCACTTATGCCAAGGTCGATAATGCCATGTATCGCCTGCTAAAAAACAATACCCCGGCAGTAACCACTTTTATTTTACCGGCCACCAGTGAAGTGCCGCGCCGTCTGATGCACCCGAAAAAGAAAACCATTGGCCTGCGTATTCCGAGCAATCCGGTTTGCCAAATGTTACTGAAAGAGCTGGATGAACCGCTCTTGACCTCCACCCTGATTTTACCGGGGCAGGATGATCCACTGGATGATCCTTATGATATTGAAATGCAGCTTGGTAAACGAATTGATGTGTTTATTGATAGTGGCCTGGGGACTTTAACCACCACCAGTATTGTCGATTTATCTGGTGACCAGCCGGAAATTATCCGTCGTGGTATTGGTGATGTAAGCGCGTTTGAATAACGGCGCTCAGCGCCACCTCAGGAGGAAACGGTATGGATTTATTTTATCTGTTGCTGAATCTGCGCGAGTTTCCAAAAAGCCAGCTAATCTATGCGACCCAACCCTGGTCTCTGGAAGCTGAGGTTCTACTGCTGGATGCAATACCCAACCCGGCTGCCGTGCTCTCTATCGGACAGCAGGTGTATCATCTGCTGTCGAGTGTTGAAGAGGCCTATATCCTGTCCTTAAGATTAGGCCACCAGAACCTGTGCAGCCGTGAAATGTGTCAGCAACTGCTGGAACAGCTTGAGCAGTCCGCTTTATCACGTGTTTGATCTGAGGTGAGTTTTTCTTGCTAAAACCCTTATCTGTATGCGCTTTTAGGCCATATCTTCTACTGTATTGAACGTGATTTTTCCTGCTTTTTCGCTGCAGAATTGCCATCTACTTTTGCTTTTTTTCGCTTTTAGTCATTTGGGTAATTTATTTCATGGTCAATTTCCATTAAACTACGCGCAATTAACTCCATGCTTTCTTTTCGATGTGAGATCGAATGTAAAGCTCTTTTCATGCCTTTGAAAATTCGCGTGGCCTAAAACTGTAATGAATCAATCTGTGCATCCTGCTATGGACCAAGTCCCGCACATCCGCGTTTTGGATGAGTGGCAAGAGACGATTCCTGAGGATTTATATATTCCTCCTGCAGCATTTGAAATTCTGTTAGAGCATTTCGAAGGCCCGCTCGACTTTCTGATTTACCTGATTCAAAAAAACGGCTTTGACCTGCTACAGGTTGATATCGCACCGATTGCCTCTCAGTATTTGGCTTATATGGATGCGATGAAATCCCTGAATATTGAGCTGACCGCAGATTATATGGTGATGGCTGCCCTGCTGGCCGATTTAAAATCGCGTTTGCTGCTGCCGAAACCCAAAGCCATCAGCGAGCTGGAAAAAGATCCGAAGCAGGAACTGATTGACCGGCTGGAAAATTATTTACGTATTAAACAGGCGGCTGAACGTCTGGGGCAAATGCCGGTGTTAGAGCGTGATACCTTTAATACCCATGTCAGCCTGGGCCAAGTGGCGTATAGTAATGAGGGTCATGAGGCCAGCCTGTTACGTGATGCGCTATTTTGTGTATTTAACCGCCCCGAACCGGTGATTCACCAAATTCAGCAGGAACCGGTGTTACTGGAAGAACGGATTGCCTATATTGAAGCAAAGCTGCAAAGCGGTGAAGTGCTAGCGTTTGCCGAGCTGCTCAAGCCGTGCCAGGGCCGTATGGGCATGGTCGTGACCTTTATGGCGATTCTGGAACTGACCCGTCAGCAAAAAGTGGCAATTGTTGCCAGTGGTGTCGAAGCACCGCTGGCCATTCAGGGAGCACAGGCCTAATGTCAGAGCAAACCCTTAACATGTCCAGTGATGAACAGCATCATGAAGTGCTGATGCAGCTAGAAGCCATTATTTTTGCCAGTGATGCACCGGTATCGCTGGCACGTCTGAAAGAAGCATTTCAGGCACGCTATAGTAAGGCAGAATTAAAAGTCTTTTTACAACAACTGGCCATGCTGCAACATGGCCGGTCTATTGAACTGGTTGAAACTGCGCAAGGTTTCCGTTTTCAGGTACGGGCCAAATATCGTACCCTGATTGCACAGGCCTGGCCGGAACGACCAACCCGTTTATCCCCGTCTTTACTCGAAACACTGGCTGTGATTGCTTACCATCAACCGGTGACCCGAGCAGATATTGAACAGATTCGCGGAGTATCAAACAACAGTCAGATTCTCAGAACGTTGTTTGACTGGAACTGGATTAAGGAATCCGGTTTCCGGGAACTCCCTGGAAGACCCGCGTTGTTAGTCACAACGCCACAATTTTTAAATGCATTTGGCCTGACCTCTGTCGGTCAATTGCCTCCCCTGCAGGATGCCAAGGAAGCTTTCATGCACCTCGATGCCCAGGCACCGAGATCGTGAATAGGTGAACTGTTGATGATAATTTCTAAGGTTATGCTGTCATGAGTGAAAAATTGCAAAAGGTACTGGCACGCGTTGGTTTGGGTTCTCGCCGTTATATGGAAGAAGTCATTGCCGCTGGTCGTGTAAGTGTCAATGGCCAAGTGGCCCAGGTGGGTGAGCGTATTGAACCAGGCGATGAGCTTCGTATCGATGGTCGTAAAGTCAGCTTCCAGATTGAAGATGAAATCCGTCGCCGTGTGCTGATTTACTACAAACCGGAAGGTGAAATCTGTTCACGTAACGATCCGGAACAACGCCCGACCGTATTTGATCATTTACCATCAATCGCCAATGATCGCTGGGTCATGGTCGGCCGTCTGGATATCAACTCGACCGGTCTGTTACTGTTCACCAATGATGGCGAACTGGCAAACCGCCTGATGCATCCATCCAATGAAATTGAGCGTGAATATGCGGTCCGTGTAATGGGTGAAGTCACGCCACAAATCCGTAACAACATGCTGCGTGGTGTGGTACTGGATGATGGCCCGGCCAAGTTTGAATCCTTCTCTGAAATTGGTGGTGATGGTATCAACCGCTGGTATCAGGTGGTGGTAAAAGAAGGCCGTAACCGCGAAGTACGTCGTATTTTCGAATCTCAGGGCTTAAAAGTTAGCCGCCTGCTACGTACCCGTTATGGTACCGTGATTCTGCCACGTGAACTGCGTACTGGCCGCTGGATGGAACTGGACAAGAATGACATCGACAACCTGACCAAAGCGGTTGAGCTGAAACCACGTCAGGGAACCGGTCTGTACGGTATGGCTAAACGCCGTAATGAACGTATGCAGGAAAAACCGATGGCAGCGCCTCGCGGTGGTTTCTTGCGTCAGCAGCGCCGTGACAATGAAGCAGCGCCAACGTCTTCAACCCGCGGCCCGCGTGATGATAACTTTGGCAATCGTGAACGTCGTGAAAACCAGAATGGCACACACTTTGCCCGCCGTGACAACCCAAATGGCAACAGCTTTGGCCGTCAAGAGCGTGATGAACATGCGCCACGCAAACCATTTGGCAACAAAAGCTTTAGAAAGTTTTAAGCTGCCTAGCAAAAAGCCACTCAATTGAGTGGCTTTTTTTATCACAGTTTTAATCCAAAACTGGAATCTCAATCCATTTTGCCTCTGGAAAATGCCGAGCCAAATAGGTTTTTAAATACTCAGCGGTATCTTTAGAAATCAGCGGATCTTGTGATTCATCTTTCAGGTTATAGGCCAGCGCATACAGCGACAGCCCTCGCGCCATCAACGCTTCCAGACTTAATAAGGTATGGTTAATGCTACCCAGACGTCCTGAACTGACCAGAATCACCGGATACTGCTGCTCGGCAATATAATCAATCGTTAACATTTCCGTGGTGAGCGGCACCATCAGGCCACCAGCGCCTTCCAGTAGTACCACATCAAAACGCGCTGCCAGTTGCTCTGTCGCCTGGCGGATGTTATTGAAATCAATCTCACGGCCATCAATTTTGGTGGCCAGATGCGGCGATGCCGGATAAGTGAAAATTTCGGGCATGGTCAGTTTGCTGTCATCTTCAGGCAACCAGCCACAGCCCATCATCTCCCGATGCTGCTGGATATCTTCCGAAATATCAGTATTGCCAGTCTGAATCAGCTTTTGGGTAATGGTTCGCTGCCCTTCAGCACTCCAGACCTTGGCCAGATAACCGGTGGTATAGGTTTTGCCAATTCCGGTATCAATTCCACTGACAAAATAGATCTGTGCCATTAGCCTGTGCTCCGTGCAATACAATAAATCGGATGATAACTGAGCAGATATTCCTGCTGGCCAGCCACATTCAGCCGGGAAAACTGCCGATAGGCCTGATAAAACTGCTGCAAACTGTGTTTGGTCCAGCGGTGCCCGGAAGCGGTACCCGTGACCCCGGTGGCTTTTAAATGCTGCAACACCTGGCGAGGATGTTCAAAAGCCAGGGTTTTGACGGTTTCAGACAAATACACAATTTCGAAGCCTTGTGACTCCAGACAGCAGCGCAGTTCCGGCAGGCTGAAATAATCCAGCCCCTGCCCGGTCAGGGCTTTAATTTCCTTGAGATTGTCCGGACCAAAACTGGAAAAACACAAATAGCCCGAAGGCTTTAAGGCATGCGCCATTTTGGCAAACAGCTGCTGCAGATTCTGCATCCATTGCAAGGCTGAACTCGAGATCAGCACATCCAGCTGTTCTGGAAAAGCGATCTGCTCGGCATCGCCAATCCACCATTCGGTTCGGGAGGTAGAAAACGGTTGCTGCTGGACTTCCGGATACAGATCATTAAGCAGCAACTGCTGCACCTGAAAGTGCTGCTCCAGCGCACGGGTTAAAGCCCCCGTACCACAGCCAATTTCAAACACCCGTCCCAGTTTTCGACTCGGCAAATGCGACTGCATCAGCCGAACCAGTTGCTGGCAAATCTGCTGCTGAATCACCGCATGCTGCAAATAGCTGTGATGCGCCTGGGCAAAACGCCGTGCCACTTGTGATTTATTTACAGACATCGCTGACTTGTCCATCATAACAGCGCCACGCATTGCGCCAGCTCACTGGACTGAATCTGCGCGGTCAGGCAAATCCGCAGCCGTGAACTGTTTTGCGGTACGGTCGGCGGACGTACCGGCATGATATAAAACCCGGCCTGCTGTAGCTGCTGTGCCTTTTGTACGGCTTTTTCCGATTCGCCCAGAATTACCGGCACAATCTGCGAGGTCGATGGACAGGCATAGCCTTTGGCTTCAACCTGCACTTTTAATTCCTGGCTGATCTGCTGTAAATGCTGGCGCTGGGCTTGCATCTGCAACATCTTCTGGAACATAAACCGGGTCCAGGCCATATTCAGCGGCGGCTGCGCGGTACTGAAAATCAACGGGCGCATGCGGTTAATTAAATAGTCACGGATCAACGGATGGCTAATCAGATATCCACCGACTGATGCCAAGGTCTTGCCAAAAGTCCCCACCAGAAAATCAATCTGCTCCAGCACCGCATACTGCTCTGCACAGCCCAGCCCCCGCTCTCCACGTACGCCAATGGCATGTGCTTCATCAACATACAGCATCACTTTCGGATAACGCTGCTTTAACTGCACCAGTGCCGCCAGATCGGTTTCATCACCATCCATACTAAAAATGGATTCGGTCACGACTATAATCCGTTCAATTTGCGCATCGTCATGATACTGTTCCAGCAGCCGGGCCAGATGCGCCAGATCATTATGCCGGTAGCGCACCGCCTTGGCAGAAGATAAACGGATACCATCAATCATGCTAGCATGGACCAGCTTGTCGGCCAGAATCAGGGTTTTACTGTCGGCCAGTGCCGGTAAAATCCCGATATTCATATGGTAGCCACTGTTAAACAGCAAGGCGGCACGGCCAAAGGCCTGACTCAGACTCGTTTCCAGCTGCTCATATTCCCGGAAGTTCCCGGTCAGCAAACGCGACGATGAGGCGCTCATACGGCGCTCGGTGACAGGAGTTAAATCAAAAAATTCTTCACGCAAGCTGACATCGCTGGCCAGCCCCAGATAATCATTACTGGACAGATTCAGCATGCGCTGCCCGTGAATCTGAATCATGCGGCCATGTTGCAGATTGGACTGAAACTGGCGCAAATTGGCAGTGCGTTTTAACTGTTCCAGCTGCTGGGCATAATGGTCGAGCAAACTCATGCGGCATTCTCCTGCATCTGGCGAACCACCTCGGTCAACTGGGTCAGCAAGTAGTGCAGTTCATCTGCTGAAATCACATACGGCGGCATCACATAAACCAGTTTGCCAAATGGCCTCACCCAAATGCCCCGCTGTACAAACTGCTGCTGCAGGCTTTGCATATCGACTGGCGTAGTCAGTTCAACCACCCCAATTGCGCCCAGCACCCGCACATCCTGTACATGGCTCAGCTGAGCCAGTGGCGTTAAAGCCTGTTTCAATTGCTGTTCAATCTGCTGGATCTTGGCCTGCCAGTCCTGCGCCAGCAAGACTTGAGTACTTTTCAGTGCCACCGCACAAGCCAGTGGATTGGCCATAAAGGTCGGGCCATGCATAAATACGCCAGCTTCCCCCTGACTGATGGTGTCTGCCACCTGCTTGCTGGTTAAAGTTGCCGACAGGGTCATATAACCACCCGTCAGTCCTTTGCCAATACACATGATATCCGGCTCGACTCCGGCATGTTCCCAGGCAAATAACTTGCCGGTACGACCAAAGCCGGTGGCAATTTCATCAAAAATCAGCAGCAGACCATACTGCTCGCATAAACGCTTGGCCTGACGCAAATATTCAGGATGATAAAAGCGCATACCGCCCGCGCCCTGTACAATCGGCTCTAGAATCAGTGCGGCCAGTGTATGCTGATGCTGGGCCAAAGCCTGTTCCAGATCGGCCATATCGTCCGGGTTCCAGTCTTCATCAAAGCGGGTTTGTGGTGCCTGTACAAATAAGCGATTCGGCAGACTTGAACCAAAAATCTGATGCATGCCAGTGACCGGATCGCAGACCGACATCGCATTCCAGGTATCGCCATGGTAGCCGGAACGCGGAGTAATAAAATTGGTTTTTTGTGGCTGGCCTTGCGCAGTCCAGTACTGCACCGCCATTTTTAACGCGACTTCAACCGCCACTGAACCGGAATCGGCATAGAAAATCTTATCCAGACTCGGTGGAGTAATTTGCAGCAGTAATTTGCCCAGCTCAATGGCCGGATCATGGGTCAGACCGCCAAACATGATATGTGACATCTGCTGTAACTGGTCGGTCACAGCCTGATTCAGTTCAGGATGGTTATAGCCATGAATAGCACACCACCACGATGACATGCCATCAATCAGACAGCGGCCATCTGCGAGTTCAATGGTCGCACCATAAGCCCGCTTTACCTTGAAGGTCGGCAGCGGCTGGGTCATGGAAGTATAAGGATGCCAAAGATGTTGCTGGTCAAATAAATCGGTCATCCCGGACTCCCTGTCTGGTTTAAAATATGCATGAGCTCGATCTTACTCCCGCCACACAGAAAAAGAAATTGCGGGAATTATCATTTCCGCTGAAGGGTCAGGAGAGTTGCTTTAAATAGTCAATAATTTTCTGTGTAACCACATCTGTTTCAAACAACGGGATGCCATGCGAGCCAGAAATCACTTCCACCTGAAGATTTGTTGCAGCTAAATCCTGTAAATCTTCTGCAACTTGGCAAGGAACCAGCTGATCTTCATGTGCCAGCAAATGATATTGTGGAGCCGGATAATTTTTTAAGATGGTCACCAGATTAAGCTGTTCCAGCAAAGCTAATCCCTGTTTTAACAAGGTTAGAGATTGCGGCTGGATTAAACTTTGTAATTTCTGTAAATCCTGCCGGCTCTGGGCACTACCCTGACAGACCAGATAACCAAAACGTTTTAAGGTCGCGGCCGCATCTTTGGCAAAGCCCTGTTTAAACTGCTGAAAAGTCTCGGGAACCATCCCGTGGGGCCACGCGTCTTGCGCAACAAAACACGGATTCGAAGCCAAAGTAATGAGCGCTTGCGGCGCCTGTCCGGATTGCGCCAGTGCATCGGCCAGTAAGGTTGCCAGCTGCCCACCCAGAGACCAGCCCATCAGCACGCTATAGCCTTTGGCCCGTTCCAGCTGCTGCTGGAACTGTACCGGATCCGCCGCATTAAAAATGTTCAGGACATCGACCTGAATGCCGTGTTGCATTAGGCTATGTTGTACAGGCTGTAACAGGCCGGTTCCTCCGCCCCATCCGGTGATCAAAAGTATACGCTGCTGCATTGTGCTGTCCTTGTTTCCATCTAGTCGCAGTATAGTAAAAATAGCGACGCCTGCACTGCATCAAAATCGCCAAATCTCGACCATAAAAAACCCGGCCAGTGCCGGGTCAATGTTGGGTTGGGCTTACATTTGCGATTGAATGTAGTTCTGCAAACCAATGAGTTCAATTAAACGCAACTGTTTTTCCAGCCAGTAAGTATGGTCTTCTTCGGTATCTGACATTTGCTGACGCAGCATGTCACGGGTGATGTAATCGCCCTTGTCTTCTGCCAGCTTAACACCTTGGGCCAGTTTTTCACGTACCTCATATTCTAGCTTTAAATCGGCTTTTAAGCAGGATAGTACGTCGGTACCGACGTCAATATCATCACGTTGCATATTCGGAGTGCCTTCAAGGAACAGAACCCGGCGAATCAAGGCATCGGCATGTTGTGATTCTTCCTGCATCTCATGGTCGATGCGTTCATAAATCTTGCTCAGGCCCCAATCTTCATACATACGCGAGTGAATCAGGTATTGATCACGAGCAGCCAGTTCGCCACCGATCAACATATTTAAATAGTCTACGACTTCTGGATTGCCACGCATTTTCATTACTCCCTTACGAATACGCTCATTATGGCGAAAGCCAAGCCAAGTTGCAAAAGATAATTTGTGTAAATATATGATTTTTATATAATTAAAATGAGAAGCATGTGCATTTACAGTTCTGGATTCAAACTTTTCCACATAAAAAAGAATTGCTTGCGCACATTTGTCTCACTTTTCATCAGCCCAAACACACAAAGCGGCAAATTTAGAATTTTGTAACTATCAAAAACGGTTCTTATTTCTGCGGTTTTTACGATTTTACTGCTGTGCTTTCTCTGTTTTGACCTATCACCAGATTCAGGCAGCAACCACTCAATCTAGAGAGCGGTTGCCTGCTGTTCTGTTAGCCCTGGGTCTGGCCATATTCAGCCATCAGGCTCAGAAACTGATCTTCATTCATGACCGGAATACCAAGTTTCTCCGCCTTCTCCAGTTTGGAACCGGCTTTTTCACCCGCCACCAGACACTTGGTTTTACTGGAGACACTGCCACTTACCCGGGCGCCGAGCGCCTGTAGCATTTGAGTGGCTTCATCACGGCCCATTTTGCTTAAAGTACCGGTAATGACCCAGCTTTCACCATTTAACGGCTGACGGGTCGGCGCCAGCGGTGCATCCCAGTGAATACCGGCCGCCAGTAAACGGTCCAGCACTTCCAGGTTATGCGGTGCCTGGAAAAAGTCCAGAATCCATTCTGCGGTAATATCGCCGACATCCGGGGTTTTCTTGAGCGCCTCCAGATTGGCAACACGTAAGGCATCCAGCGTCTGGAAGGTATTGGCCAGCATCCGCGCGGTGGTTTCGCCGACACCTCGAATCCCCAAGGCATAAATAAAGGCACCCAGCGTGGTTTTTTTACTGCGTTCAATTGCATCGAGCAGGTTTTGTACCGACTTCTCGCCCATCTTTTCAATCTTGAGCAAGGCCTCACGATGTTCATGCAGATGGTAAATGTCCGAAACATCTTTGAGCAGATTCAGATGCAGTAATGATTCCACCCAACGATCACCCAGACCTTCAATATCCATGGCCTTACGCGAAACAAAGTGACGGATGGCCTCAATCCGCTGCGCTGCACAGTACAGGCCACCGGAACAGCGTGCCAACGCTTCGCCTTCCGGCATCACCACCGGCGAATCACACACCGGACAGCAGGCAGGTAGCTGTACGGTTTCAGCCTCCGCCGGACGAAATTCCGGCCAGACTTTTTCAACTTTCGGAATCACATCGCCGCTGCGATAGACACTGACCGTATCGCCAATCCGCACATCTAGACGATGGATTTCACCAATATTGTGCAAGGTGACATTAGACACTGTCACCCCACCCACTGCCACCGGATTCAGGCGCGCCACCGGGGTCAAAGTACCGGTACGGCCTACCTGCCAGTGAATATTTTCAACTGTAGTCAGCGCGGCGACTGCCGGGAATTTATAAGCAGTGGCCCAGCGCGGTTCGCGGCTTAAAAAGCCAAGCTGCTGCTGCTGTTTCAGGTCATTGACTTTAATTACCATGCCGTCAATTTCAACACTCAGCTGCGAGCGTTCCTGATTGATCTGCTCATAGACTTCTTGCACGGCCTGAATGCTGTCACAAACAAAATGACGCTCACCCACAGCAAAACCAAGCTGATGTAACCAGTCCAGGCTTTCGGACATGGTGTTCAGGCCATGATGCGGCACGCACTGGGCAATGCCATAGGCATAAAACGCCAGTGGACGTGAGGCCGCAATTTTCGGATCCAGCTGGCGCAAGCTGCCGGCCGCAGCATTACGCGGATTGGCAAAGGTCTTTTCGCCTTTGGCCAGATTAGCGGCATTGAGTTTTTCAAAACCCGATTTGGGCATCAGCACTTCACCGCGCACTTCCAGAAACTCCGGAATGCTGTACTCCGCTGAAGATAAGATTTTCGGCAGGTTGCGAATGGTTTTAACATTGTGAGTAATATCTTCACCGGTTTCGCCATCGCCGCGGGTCACGCCGCGCACCAGCACGCCATTGGCATACCACAAGGAAATCGCCAGCCCATCAAATTTCAGCTCGACATCATATTGAATGGTCTGGTTGGGTAAACGCTCTTCGGCGCGGCGGGCAAAGGCAAACAGTTCATCCTGGTTAAACACGTTACCTAATGACAGCATTGGTACCGCATGGGTGACGCTTTCAAATTTGCTTAAGGGCTGTCCGCCAACTTTATTGGTTGGGGTATCGGCCTGAATCAGATCGGGATATTGTTGTTCTAAGGCTTTAAGTTGATGAAACAGCTGATCATATTCACTGTCTGCAATAACGGGCTGATCCAAGACATAATAGGCATGATTATGCTGGGCTAAAATCTGGATCAATTGGCGCATTTGCGCCACCACATCTGCATGTTGAGTCATATGTTCACCATAAAAAAGGGCGGTGATCCCGCCCTTAAAAAATTTTGTCGCTTGGCCGTATTATAGAAACCGGAGGCTGTGGTTTCAATTCAGTTATGCCAGCGAAGCCTGACCTGCGCGATAATCAATCGCCTGATGACGCCAGTGTTCGCGTAATTGCGGGGTTAATTCCAGATGGTTCTGGTCATACACGGTGCCATCAATTTCACGGGCAATCAGACCGGAAATGCTGATCATGGTATCAAAGGCATTTTGCACATCGCTATGTGGCAGGGCCAAGAAAAAGGCCAGACCTTTGACCTGTTCATTCGACAGGGTTTCCAGATCAAAACCGTCGGCGCCGTTGTCGGTAATTTGCAGCACTGAGAACAGCAGTTTGGAACCATCTTCGTTATAACGGTGGAAGCAGGACATTTCACCAAAGCGCAGACCATATTTAAGCAGCACTTTCAGGGTTTTCTCCCCTGATAAAATCCGGCGTTCCGGGAAAATATTCAGGGCAATAAATGATTCTGCAGTGGCCAAAGCGCTTTCATCATCTACCAGTTGCTGTTCATGCAGATGCGCATCCAGAATACTGCTTTCTTCTTCAAATTCACGAATATCGGCTTTTTCAATCTGGCTGTTGAGGCTAAATTCAGCTGGCACAGTTTCCGTTTTTTCGGTATCTACCCCAGCTTGAGTCTGTTCAGTCAATGCTGATTCTGGTGCAGATTCAGCAGCATGGGCTACAGCAGTCGCGGCAGCTGCAGCGGATTCAGTTTGGGCAGTTTCGGTTGAGGCCTGTTCTGCCAGATTTTCTGCCTTTGCTTCTACCTCAGTCTTGGCTGCAGGTTCAGCATCTACAGATGTCGCGGCCTGTGCTTCGGTTTTCACCTGCGCTGTTTCGCTCGGCTCAGTCAGCTGCGTTTCAGTCATGGCCTGTGGCTCAATTTTGCTGTTTGGCTCGGCGGCAGCAAGATCAGCATCGCCCAAAGTCGGTTCTACGCGCTGGGCCGGTTCAGTCTGCAACTGATGACGGACATGACGCGGAATGATCGGCTGCTGGCTATCGGCATTGACCTGCAGCTCGGAGTCCAGCGAAGGTGCTGCATCGGCCGGTTTTTTCAGGATCATTCTTAAACCGAAACCCATAATAATGAGCGCGATAATAATCCCAATGATTGTGGTGATTTCCATGTTATGCCTCCGCGACTAGACCGTATTCTGTAGCATCTTCTAGATTTACGCTGACTAATTTTGATGTTCCCGGTTCAGGCATAGTAACACCTAATAAATCGGTTGCCATCGTCATTGCCAGCTTGTTATGTGTGATATATATAAATTGCACCTGTTCGGACAGTTCCTGGACCAGGTTACAGAAACGTCCGACATTGGCATCATCCAGCGGTGCATCGACTTCATCCAGCACACAAAACGGTGCCGGATTTAAACGGAAAATGGCAAAGACCAGTGCCAGTGCGGTCAGTGCTTTTTCTCCACCCGACAACAGCGCCAGTGAGCTGTTGCGTTTACCCGGTGGTCTTGCCATTAGTTTTACACCCGATTGCCAGTCATCTTCAAGACTTAAACTGGCTTCACCACCATTAAACACTTTGGGAAACAGCGCCTGCAGTTCGGTATTAATCTGGTCAAAGGTGGTCATAAACAGCTTGCGCGTTTCCTGATCAATACTTTTCATGGCCGCCTGTAACTGGGCCACGGTTTTTTCCAGATCTTCAATCTGATGGCTTAGTTCGGCATAACGGGCTGAAACTTCTTCATATTCTTCTGAAGCCGCCAGATTCACCGCACCCAATTTATCAAACTGCGCCTGGGCTTTTTCTAGCTGCTGCTGATGGGCCGTTACATCAATGTTCAGCCCCGGAATCAGCTCGCTGTTTAAGGCTTTCAGCTGTTCGGAATAATGCTGCAAGTCAGATTTGGCCGCTTGCCAAGCCAGACGTTTTTCTTCCAGCTGGCTACGCAGTTTTTCATCCTGCTGCTGCTGTTGATGGCGCTGCTCGGTCAGCTGCTGCTGTTTGCTCTGAATCTGGTTCAGTTCCAGCTGCCATTCATTCCAGGTCTGTTGCAGTTTTTCCGTCTGCTGCTGCTGCTCGGCAAACTGGCTGGCTAGTGCCGGCAATTCCAGCTGCACCGGATCGACAAACTTTTTCGCCTGCTCCATTTGTGCTGCAATCTGCTGATGCTGGGTCTTTAAAAAACCACCATCTTTTTCCAGCAGTTCCAACTGCTGTGTGGCTTGTACTGACTGGCGTCTTAACAGTTCCAGTTCCTGCTGCTGTTGCTGATATAGCTGCTGCGCCTGCTCCAGCTGTGCCGTTAATTCTTCCAGCTGGAATTGCAGGGTTTTATAGTTTGGCAGCGCCTGTTCCAGCTTGAGACTCAGCGCATGCAGATCAATTTCCAGATCATCTTTTTGCATGGCATCTTCTTCCAGCTGCTCCTCCAGTTGCTGCAGCTGATGCTGTAATTGCTGCTTCTGCACGGCAAAGGCCTGCGCGGCGCTCTGGATTTTGGCAATCTGCAGATCCAGTGCCTGCAATGCCTGCTGCTGCTGTTTCAGCTGCGCCTGTTGTTCATGAAGCTGTTGCTGCAGCTGCTGGCACTGCTGTTGGCTGATGTTAAAGTCCTGTTCGGCCTGTTGCAACTCGGCCTGTTTCTGACTCAGTAGCCCATCAATTTCTTCCAGACGGATGCGATGGCTTAAAGCCCCCTGCGCCGATAGTGAGGCTTCATCAAACAGTAAACCAATTACCCAGTCCGGCCCGACCTGATAGCCATCTAGGGTTAGAATGCTCTGCCCAGCCTGTAACTTTGGCTGTAATTGCAGCGCCTGCGCTAAATCATCAGCCAGTGCCACCTGTTGCCATAAAGAAGAAGATGGCGATTCAATCCAGTCCGCCAGACAGCTTAAATTTGCCAGCTGAATCGGTGCGTGCTGGGCAGCAGGTTTTAACTGGCGTGCCAGACTGTCCTGAAAGTTGTCATCTGCATCAAGCATTTGCGCATTCAGCCATTTGGCCAGAAACTTCTCAATTAATGCCGCATGCGGTTTGGCAGCATCGTTCAGGGTTAGCACCTGCATTAAGGCGGTGTGCTGTAACTGCTGTTTGGGGCTGTTTTTAATCAGTAGCTGATTCAGGTTTTTCTGCTCGGCCTGGAGCACCTGAATTTCCGATTTCAGCTCAGTACTGCTATTTTTATGCTGATTCAGCAGGCTGTGCGCCTGTTGCAACTGCTGTTGTTGCACCTGAATCTGCTGCTCCAGCTCGGCCAGCTGCTGGCTTAACTGGGCTTTGTCCTGGTTCAGCTGCTCGACTTCATCGTGCTGGGCCTGACTTTGCAGCGAGCTGCTCTGCTGCTGCAAGGTGTATTTTTGCTGTTCAATCCGGCTGATATTTTTTAGCAACTGTTCGCTCTGGGCCAGCATTTGCAGTTTTTGCTGCTGCTGTTTTTCCACCTGCACCTTAATCTGCTCAAACTGCTGCTGCACCTGTTGCTGCTGGGCTTTGAGCTGCTGCACAGCCTGTGCCTGCTCTTGCGTGCTTTGCTCTGCCTGTTGCAGCTGCTCGGTATACTGTTCCTGCTGGCTGAGTACTGTTTCTAGCTGCAGATCAATCAGCTGCAGACGTTCTTTGGTCTGGGCTTTCTGTTCCTGCAACTGAGCCAGCGTACTGCTGTTTTGCTGGACCAGCGACTGTTTCTGCTCCAGAGTCATTTTCAGCTCAGCCAGTTTCTTTTCAGCCTGCTGCCATTCATTCTGTAATGGTGTCGATTGCTGAATCAGACGCTGGAACAGCTCACTGGTATTGCCCAAATCATGTTCCAGCGTGCTCAGTTCGGAACGGGTCAGCTTGAACTGTTCGCCCAGTTCGGTCATCTGCACAGTATATTCCTGCTGCAAACGGCTGCTCTGCTCGCACTGGAACGATAAAATTTCAATTTTGATGCTGCGAATCTGGCTTTCTAAAGTCTTGTACTGCAGCGCAGTTTCCGACTGGCGTTTTAGAGTTTTGAGCTGGCCTTTCAGTTCACTGGCAATATCTTCCAGCCGCGATAAATTCTGGCTGGTATGATCCAGATGCAGCATAGTTTCACGGCGACGGGCCTGATAACGCGATACCCCGGCCGCTTCTTCAATAAATACCCGCATTTCTTCCGGTTTGGCATCGACCAGACGGTTAATCATGCCCTGTTCGATAATGGCATAGGAGCGCGGCCCTAAACCGGTGCCGAGGAAAATATCGGTAATATCACGGCGCCGGCATTTGGTGCCATTTAAAAAATATTCTGACTTGCCATCGCGGTTAACCTGACGTCGCACCGCCAGTTCGGTATAGGCGTTATACGCGCCACCCAGCTTGCCATAGGTATTGTCAAAGCGCAGTTCGACACTGGCCATGCCCACCGGTTTACGCTTGGCGGTCCCGGTAAAAATTACATCCTGCATGCTGCCGCCACGCAGCTGACGCGCGCTGGATTCACCCATGACCCAGCGAATGGCATCAATCACATTGGACTTGCCACAGCCATTGGGGCCGACCACGGCCGTCCGGTTGGCTTTAAAATGTAAGGTGGTACTATCGGCAAAAGATTTAAAGCCGGAAAGTTTTAAGCTGCTTAAACGCATAATGTCCCGATTAACGGCGTGAGCGGCGTGCCCAGGCCAGTTCAATTTGTTTCATACGGGTCAGAGATTCCAACACCAGATTGCGCAAGTGTCGACAAAAATCATCCATAAATAAAGAGGCTTGTTGTGATTTTCGGATTAAAATTGCATCAATTACCAGTTTAAATAGATCAAACGATTCCTGTAACTCCCGACGTGACGTATTCAGGGTTAAAAAATAGCTGCGCCGTAACGACGGCAGCAACTCTTGATAGAATTTCATCAGGTACAGATTGGCCACCATATCCTGCTGCTGGGCCAGGGTTTGGAAAATTAGGTCATAAAATTTTTCGGTATGACCCTGCCGGTATTCGGCCTCAATCTGCTCCATCAGCTTTTGCAGCTGTTCAATTTCATGATGACGCCAGGTTTCCGCAATGCGCTGTACAATCTGCCCCAGCAGCAGACTGCAGGTATCAAACAGGGCGCGCACCTGCTGGGCCGACATTTCCGATACAATCGCGCCGCGCCGCGGAAAAATTTCAATCAGATGGGTACGTTCCAACAGCAGCAGTGCCTCACGCACCGAACCGCGACTGACATCCAGCTCTTTGGCAATACGCAGTTCCTGAATGCGCTCGCCCTCTACCAGCTCGCCACTAATAATCTGCTCGCCGATATGTTTTGCAATCTGTTCAGATAAACTGTCTGTTTCTTGTTGTTGCATACTGTTCCTGTGTTATTTTTATACCATGCGCGCAGTTGCAGCGGGTCTTTCTTATTGTCTTTTTTACTGGCTTAGCGACCAAATTTCCATGACATTGTCCGACAATTTTCTGTCGCTATAGCCAATTTTTAACCACACTCTCGGGCGCTTAAAAATAAGCGCTAAAGCCTTGGTAAATAAAATACAGACCGACGGTGGTCAACAAACCTGAAAAACATTTTTTTAGCATGGCCGGTGACAAAATATGTGCAACTTTTGCGCCAAGCTTGGCGGTCATAAAGCTCATCACGCTAATGCCAATAAAGGCATATAAATGTACATAGCCCCAGGTATTCGGCACGCTCACCTCAGACTGCTGGCCAAACCAGACAAAACCTAATGCACCAGCAATAGCAATCGGCAAACCGCAGGCCGCCGAAGTGGCAACTGCTTTTTGCATCACCACACCACAACGGTTCAGGAACGGTACGGTTAAGCTACCGCCGCCAATCCCGAAAATGGCCGAGGCAATCCCAATTCCGCCGCCAGCCAGCATTTGCGCACCGGTTGAAGGCAACTGACGTGAAGGATCAACCGGGGTATTTGAACCACGGAACATGCGATAGGCCACCCACACCGCAAAGAAACCAATTACCAGCTGCAAGCCCTGCCCCGACATTAAATCGGCAATCCCGGCGCCAAAAAATGCACCCAGAATTAGGCCGGGCGCCAAATTGCGAAACACATTCCACATCACCGCACCTTTTTTATGGTGCGCCGTGACCGAACTGATGGAAGTTACGATAATGGTCGCCAGTGAAGTCCCGACCGCCATATGCATAATCACGCTAGGATCATAATTCAGCTGGGTAAATACAATGTACAAAATTGGCACAATAATTAAGCCACCGCCCACCCCGAACAGACCTGCAGCAAATCCGGCAATTGCGCCAATCAGTAAATATATGATTAACTCCATAAATTATATTCCACTATTCTCAGATTCATATGGATGTAGAGACTCGACAGTTACAACAACAGCTCAGCGAAGCCGGACAGCTTCCTGAAGTCCTCATTTTAAAACCTGTGACTACATCAACCAATGATGATGTACGCGAGATTGCTCAAAAAGGAATACAGAGCGTTCTGGTCTGTAGCGCCCGACAAACACAAGGCAGAGGACAACGCCAACGGCAATGGGTGTCCCCAGAAGGAAACGTCTATTTAAGCACATTGCTAAATTTACGAACACCCGTAGATGGCCGTTTAGCCCTGGAAATTGCCTTAAATATTTTGCAGATGCCAAGCCTGCGCCAGCTGAACCTGCAGGTGAAGTGGCCGAATGATTTATATAGCCCGCAAGGCAAATGGGGCGGTATTCTGATTGAGCCCCTGTCGACCCAGCAGGTCATTGTCGGGGTGGGGATTAATCTGGCGCCAATTCCGGCCGAGCAGATTGGTCAGCACGCCACTTCCCTGGCCGAATTGGGCCTAAATGATATTTCCCGAATTCAGCTGATTGCCGAGCTGTATCTGGCCATTCAGCAGGCACAAGAATGGTTTAACCATAACAGCTATCAACTGGCTTCACGTTTTAATCATCATGCCGCTTTTCAGCAACAGCCGGTAGAATTTGAACATCATGGCGGAGTGGCCCAGGGGCTGTTTTTAGGCATTCAGGATGATGGTGCGATTCAGATTGAAACCGCCTCTGGCGTTGAAGTGTTTTATCAGGGCCGTTTACGCCCGCAAATGTCGGGACAGTGAGCGCAGCACATGAAAAATTTATGGTTAGATATTGGCAATACCCGGCTCAAATACTGGATTACCGAACATCAGCAGATTGTAGAACATGCCGCTGAACTGCATCTGCAATCTCCGGCCGATTTACTGCTGGGCCTGATCCAGCATTTTAAAAGCCTGAACCTGACCCATGTCGGGGTATCTTCGGTACAGGACCAGAAAAACAATGAACGGATTCAGCAGATTTTAAAATTCCTGAATATTCCGGTGATTTTTGCGCGGGTACAGGCCGAATATGCCGGTCTGAGCTGCGGCTATGATATTCAGCAGCTGGGGATTGACCGCTGGTTGCAGGTGCTGGCCGTGGCTGAAGCCGACAAAGATTTATGTGTGATTAGCTGCGGCACCGCGCTGACCATTGATCTGACTCAAGGCCATCAGCATCTGGGAGGTTATATTCTGCCCAACCTATATTTGCAGCGTGATTCTTTAATCCAGCACACCAAAGGCATCCGGATTCCAGAAGCGGCCTTTGATGACCTAAGCCCCGGCACCAATACCTTGGATGCTGTGCATCATGGCATTTTACTGGGGCTGCTCAGCAGTATTGAATATGTCATGCAGCAATCCCCGCGGCAACTGGTGCTGACTGGGGGGGATGCGCCGCTGTTTGCCAAATTCCTGCAGCATTACCAGCCCTTAGTCGAACAGGACTTATTGCTGAAAGGTTTGCAGCGCTATATCCAGCATTACTCCACAGCAAACGAGTCTACACCGCTTATTCCACAATAATATGAGGCAGAATTGCCTGCCAGACTTCCACCAGTTCGGTACAGCCTTGAGAGTCAATAAAATGTCCCTGATGCTGTGCCTCAATGGCTTTGGCATCCAGGCTACGTGCCTGTTCCAGACTGAATTTTGGCAGTACCCGGTCATCGCCAGCTGAGTAAATCACCACCCGATGCGCAATCTGGCGTTTTAGCAAGTCAAAATCAATTTTACAGGCATCAATAAAAGGATTGACCTCGTCCAGCCGGCCCAAACGGCCATTAAAGCCGGCCACCAGCACCACCTGTTTAATTTTCTGGGTTTTCAGTTTCTTGGTCAGAAAGTGCAAAGTGGCAATACAGCCCAGACTATGAGCAATGAAAATGGTGTTTTCGTCAATCTCATCGATCTGCTCATCCATTTGCCGCTTCCACACTTCCAGAGTTGGCGTTGGCGATGGATCGAGTCTTAACACTTTCAGACTGGCTTTTTGCTGGTCGGCATATTCCTGAATCCAGGGAAACCAGTTTTCATCCGGACTGGCGGTATAACCATGTACCACATAAATTTGTGCCATTGTTGTGCTCGCTGTTCGTTCCTGATGCACATCAGTGTGCCCGAAACAGCGCGGCTTTCGGGTAAGCGTCTGTTGGGTTTTCTTAAAGATCACCGCAGCACGTTCGCTTGAATCGCTTAAAAATGGAGAGCAACAAAAAGGCGCACCCGGCGCCTTGTTGTTTTGAATCCCTTATTTTTTCGGTTCTTTACCACCGAACAGCGGGCCCATACCGCCGCCACCACCAAACTGCTTTTGCAGATTGCCCAATGATTTCATCATTTTTGCCATACCCGATGGATTGGCAAATTTCTTCATCATTTTGGCCATTTGCGCATGCTGTTTAATCAGTTTATTGACTTCAGACACATCCATACCACAACCGGCCGCAATACGTTTTTTACGGCTTGGGTTCATCAGGTCCGGATTACGGCGTTCTTTGACGGTCATCGACTGGATGATGGCCTCCATCTTTTTCACCTGCTTCTCTGGGTTTGCCTGTGCAATCGCATCCTGAATACCAGAGTTACTCATGCCCGGCAGCTTGTCCAGGAAGCCCATCATACCGCCCATTTTATTCATTTGCTCAAACTGCATCAGCATGTCTTCAAAGTTGAAGCTGCCGCCTTTTTGCAGTTTTTTCGCCATTTTTTCGGCTTTTTCTTTGTCGATTTTGCGTTCAACTTCTTCGACCAGAGAAAGCACATCACCCATGCCCAGAATACGCTGTGCCACACGTTCCGGATGGAATGGCTCGAGGGCATCGAGTTTTTCACCCATCCCCAGGAATTTGATTGGCTTGCCAGTAATGGCACGCACCGACAGCGCCGCACCACCACGCGCATCACCATCCGTTTTGGTGAGAATGACACCGGTTAATGGCAAGGCATCATTAAAGGCTTTGGCAGTATTGGCCGCATCCTGACCGGTCATGGCATCAACCACGAACAGGGTTTCAGTCGGGTTAATCGCTGCATGCAGCGCTTTAATTTCGTCCATCATGTCATCATCGACATGCAGACGACCGGCGGTATCGACAATTAACACATCGGCAAACTGGATTTTTGCCTGCTCAATGGCACGATTGGCAATATCAATCGGGCGTTCATTGGCATTCGATTCCAGGAAAATCGCACCGACATCCCCGGCCACTGTTTGCAGCTGTTTAATTGCCGCTGGACGATAAACGTCGGCAGACACCATCGCCACTTTTTTCTTTTGACGTTCCTGTAAGAAACGTGCCAGCTTGGCTGCCGTGGTGGTTTTACCCGCACCCTGCAAACCGGCCAGAAGCACCACCACTGGTGGTTTTGCTGCAAGGTCAAGGCTCTCGTTGGCCTCGCCCATCATTTTGGTTAATTCGTCATAAACGATTTTAACGAATGCCTGACCCGGTGATAACTGTGTCATCACTTCCTGACCTAATGCCTCTTCCTTAACTTTCGCGATGAATTCACGAGTTACAGGTAACGCCACATCGGCTTCAAGAAGTGCCATACGTACTTCACGTAACGTATCTTTAATATTGTCTTCGGTTAGCTGCCCTGAGCCAGTAACATTTCTTAAACTCTGCGTGAGTCGTTCTGTTAAGGTATCAAACATTGCAAAATCCGCTTAAAATAGCCATCAGCAAAAAAATGTTTCTTAAAATAGAAAATTTATGCATAAGATGCTATAGGATACTGTAGTTCGCATCGAATTTATATAAATGAATATTCATCATCCTGAAAAAGGTTTGACATGAGCAGTCTCCCCTTGGTTTACACGATTCTGGCATTAATCGCTTATACCACTTCGTTCTGGTATTTATTTATGCATTTAATGTCCAAGCGTGCTCCAAACCATTGGTTTATTGGTATTGTGCTGGGCTTGGGTTTATGTTTGCACGCCGCTGTGCTGTATAACGACATGCTGCTGCCGATGGGCATTAACTATAACGTGTTTAACCTGATGTCCTTTACCTCAGGCTTAATGCTGTTATTAAGTGTGCTGTTTAGTACTTACCGGCCGGTGATTGCGCTAAACCTGATTGGGATTCCAGTGGCCGCAACCGGCCTGATTCTGGGGCATTCCTTTAGCGGTTTAAACCTGTTTGTCGAAAACAATTCTTTAGGTCTGGATATTCATATCCTGCTGTCGTTATCGGCCTATGCGGTCTTGCTGATGGCCACCATTCATGCGGTCTTGCTCTGGTTTCAGAACCGGGAGCTGAAAAACAAACAGAAACGCCGGATTTGGGTGAATTTGCTGCCACCGTTTCAGGCCATGGAAGAGCTGCTGTTTGATATGCTGATTGCCGGCTTTATCCTGCTGACGCTGGCATTGGGTTTTGGTTTCCTAACCATTGATAACTTCTTTGCCCAGCACTTAGCGCATAAGACTGCCTTTAGTATTATTTCCTGGTTTATCTATGGCGCGCTGCTGTTGGGCCGTTATAAATTTGGCTGGCGTGGCCAGAAAGCCATTCGCTTTACCATTATTGGCTTCTTCTTGCTGGCGCTTGGCTTTATTGGTTCCAAGTTTGTGTTACAGATGATTTTGGGCAAGTAAGATGCTTTTGTTCAGTTTGCCACATTAAAAGCGTGGAACAGTGATTAAATAATAAGCGTGAAACATGATAAATTATTAAAAAAGCCCAAGTATCCGTACCTGAGCTTTTCACCATACAATAAGACTATGATTTATATGGAATAAAAAATAGTATTTCGTATAACGTGTATTATGTTAATTTTAGGAAATTTAAACATTTACCTTATAATTTAACTGTAGTTCATCCGCATTTTCCCCTCTAATGCCCCAGTTTTCTTTAGGGGTTTCAAATATAGTTATCTCAACATCATTTAAATCAATACCACATAGATTGTTTATATTTTCGAATAGAGTCTTAATAAATGCTTTTTTAGTCTCTTTTGTTCGTCCATCGAACATGGAAATTTCAATAATTATATAAGATGTACTGCGGTCTGCTGGATATATAAAATTTTTGGATTGTAGTGGAATAAAACGTTGAAACCTTTTTTCTTCAGGGTATTTTAATTCTTTAACTAAAGCCTGATGGATAGCTTTACTTAAATTATCACGATGTAATTCTATAGTTTCATCTAAAGCATAAATTTTTATCTGTGACATTACTTTCTCTAAATTAAAACCCTAATTTTAGCTTAATCTCCTCCCTCCCATTTAACATAATGGCGATTATACGAAATGCATTTGTAAGCCCCAAGTAGAAATGTCCGGTTTCTCCAAAGTAAAAATGTCCGCTTTTAGAATATGCACTTTTGCAATTTTCTTAGCGGACGGTTTGATATGTTGGTGTCTATGTCGGATAAAGAACTTAA